>CALPJR020000067.1 GCA_943323935.2 Bifidobacterium breve | reverse complement strand
GGGACTCAACTGCAATAAATCAACAATCGCAATTTTGATCGTTGGATCAGCAATTGCCATCACCATTTCGTTTTTAACTTCTAGCGCATCCGACTTAAGATTTGCAAAAGAAGGAACAGATTTAATTGCAAGGTCTTTTAAATTTTGTTTTAATGTACTACAAGCTAAGTCCACCGCAGATCCTACGGTAGAGGTTGTGCCTGATCCTCCTTGAGAAGGGCCTGGAGGTAAATCAGAGTCACCTAATTTAAATTTTATTTTTTCAATGGGCATCTGCATTGCGGATGCAGCAATTTTAGTCATCGAAGTCGTGGTACCTGGTCCCATATCACTTACTGCGCACTCTAAAGTAAATTTGCCATCCTTATTTAATAAAGCACGAACAGACGCACTTCCCTTACCCGCGCCAAATACACCATTCGCCATACCATAGCCAATCAACCAACCATTTTCTTTTAAAGCACCTGGTGTAGAAGGACGATTTTTCCAGCCAATTTTTTGTTGACCATAGGCATAACAATCTTTTAAATTGATATCCGAAAATGGCATTTTATTTTCAGGATTCACCGTTGTAAAGTTTTTCAATCTTAACTCAACTGGATCCATTTTTAATTGATAAGACAATTCATCAATCGCAGACTCTAAACCATAAGAACCAGTGGCTTCGCCTGGACCACGCATCCAAACTGGTGTACTCATATCCAATGGTAGCATACTGTATTTAGTATCCACATTTTCAGAAGCATATAAAAATTTAGAAACGTTCACAATCCCTTCTCTAAAATCTTCGTAACGAGAAGTGCCACTAATAGCTTCGTGCGTGATACCAATAAAACGACCTGTTGCATCTGCGCCAATCCCAATTTTTTGCCAAGACTGTGGACGATAGCCCACTAAGGAAAACATTTGAGGACGCGTAAGTACAATTTTAACAGGACGATTTAATTTTTTAGCAGCAATCACAGCAGCTGGTACATTGGCCCAACTTCTTAAACCACTACCAAATCCGCCACCTACATTTTCTGCAATCACCCTCACATTTTTTTCTATTAAACCAAAAGTGCGTGCGATGGTTGTTTGAGTACTTTTAGGTCCTTGTGTTTTATCGTATAGTGTTACTTTATCTTCTCCTTCCCAAAATGCAATGGTAGCATGCATCTCCATTGGAAGATGCACTTCGGCAGGGATAGCATATTCTGCTTCAACAAAAACAGGCGCCGTTTTAAATGCATTTTCAGTGCCTCTTTTATAAGCCACTGTTCCTTTTAATTTTGAAGGGTCTTTTCTTACAACATCAAAATTTGTTTCAAAAGCTTGTGACTCATATTCGGCACGCACTAAACGAATTGCAGCATTTGCATTCTCTAAACTATCCGCTACAACAAGTGCGATAGGTTGCCCAAAAAAGCGCACTTGATTATCATACAACACTTTATGCCCACGCCATTCATACACATTTTTAGGACGCTCTGCTGCATTGGTTAAATAACCAGGCACTGTAGGACAGTTCGCATAATAAATTATATCTAAGACGCCAGGGGATGCCAATGCTTTTGCGGTATCCATATTCTTGATAGTGCCCTTAGCAATGGTACTTGTTACGAATACGCCATAAGCCATATTCGGTAGATTATACTCTGCAGTGTATTTTGCTTTACCTGTTACTTTATCTGCACCGTCTACTCTTTCGTCAGCAAAATTAATTTGAGAAAGATTGTTCTTGGATAAATGCGTATTGTTCATAAAAGAAAATTAAAAGGATTAAATTTTAGCACCAGATTTTGCTACTTCTACAATAGCATCTACAATATTTTGATAGGCACCGCATCTGCAAATATTGGTATCCATATATGCCTGAATACTTGCTCTGCTTGTGGCTTTGCCCTCTCTAACGCAAGTCACTGCGGACATAATTTGTCCCGATGTGCAATAGCCACACTGAAAAGCATCATTCTTTAAAAATGCAGCCTGCATTGGATGCAACTGGTCTCCCTTCGCTAACCCCTCAATAGTCGTGATTTGATTGTTTTGATGGTTCAATGCCAATTGCGTACAAGATTTTAAACGCTTTCCGTTCACATGAATGGTACAAGCACCACATTGTCCCATTTCACAACCTTTCTTAGTGCCTGTATATCCAATTTCTTCCCTTAATAAATTGAGCATGGTTGTTCTTGCATCAATCTCAACTGCGACTGGTTTGCCGTTGAGGATAAACTTTAATTTTTCTTTTGCAATAGGCATCGGCACTAGGCTGTCTGCAGCAAAAGTCTTCACTAAAACAGATGGGGTAAAATAAAGTGCAGCGACCGCGGCAGATTTTTTAAAAAAGCCCCTTCTTGCACCATCAAATTGACAAGGATTCATATACATCGATTTGATGTAATTTACCTAAAAAGCCAGCGACTTCAAAAAAATTAAACAATCAGTTTAATTTAGGTAGGATTTTGCCAGATTCTTGCCTGAGTTGACATAAAACAAAAATGCCACAACTTTTAAGCGTTGTGGCATTTTTTATTGTTTAGAAACTACTAATTAGGATAGTCTAGGCCTAATAAATCACCATTCTGTTATGGGTTAATTTAGCCTTCTTACGCGCTATCTGCCAACCAAAAGTTAGCTCCATACTTTGTACAGAATTATAAGAGGTCTTAAGATCAGAATTAATGATATCATATGAAAAACCGGCAAACCAACTAGCAGATTCAAATCCAATGAAAGGATAAAAAGAATCATTGAAACGATTAAATAAACCCATGTTCAACTTTTCAATTGGATGCTCCCCTGGTATTTTAATTTTATAAATTGACCCTGCTGTAAAAATTTGATTGACACCTTGTTGGTCATATCTAGCAATGAAATGAAGTTCATCACCACCTTTGTATTTTCTAACTACAGAGGCATTGGTAGCGTATCTTACATTATTGGTATAGTTTCCATTTACTTTAACACCTTGTTTATTCTTTGCCAAATGAAAACCTGCTACGCCTATATTCACTCCCCACTTTTCACCATCATAAGAATAATTAAGACCTGCATCTGTATTCAAATAATCCTGATTAGCAATCATTAAAGGATCAAAGGTAGGTAAAGCTCTTAAGAAGCCTAAGCTACCAAATTGATTTTGATACAAAAACTTAGATTGGTCTAAGGTTAAATTAGAATAGCTCAAAGTGATACCTGCTCCAAAAAAGCTATTCTTACTGATACGCTTATTAAATGCAGTTGCAAATGTGATAAAATTCTTTTTCAATAACCCTCCATTAGAGGCATCATTATCCATTGCAAAACCAATTGCTAATTCGTCTTCTGGAAACTTTTTTGTTGCAATTCTTTTTTCAACAGAAATAGCGTTAGTTCTAAATGCAGGTATACCAGTACCCCACCATTGTGATCTAAAATTAGTTAGCACCCTGGTATCGGTAATACCCCTGCCCACGAGGGCAGGGTTACTAGTCATTGGCGACATAAAGTATTGAGAAAAATAAGGATCCTGTGCATTAGCAGCAAAAAAACTTACTTGACAAATTATTAAAATAATACAGAATTTCTTGATATTCATTTATAAATTTTTATTTTACCTAAGTATTGTTACTAAGCCGTTTTCTCTGATTGGTGCGCCGTATTTGCTTACTGCTTCAACCATCCACACATAAGTGTCTAAAGGTTGTGGAACACCATTCACAGTACCATCCCATCCTTCTGCAGGATTCATGGTTTCAAATACTTTTTGTCCAGCTCTATTAAAGATTCTATAGATTTTGAATTCTTTAACACCTACGAGATTTACATAAAGCTTATCATTTTGTCCATCTCCATTTGGTGAGAATACATTTGGAATAAATACTGTGAAGTCTTTGAATACTCTCACTAGTAATGTATCCACAGTTGTACATCCCGAAGGAGCTAACATTGTGATATTATATTGTTGTTCAGCAGAAAGCTTGGTGATTGGATTACTAATTGTTATATCAGATAATCCTGTTGATGGACTCCAAGTGTATTTAGTATTTGCGAATACTCTTGCTTGAAGTTTTGTTTCATCTCCATTTACTGCATCTACTAATTGTAAGCGCTTACCAGGTATAGGGCTTTCTATAGCTAATACTTTAGTAACACTATCTTTCAAGTTTGGACAGAATGTTGATGTTACAACTAACTTCATGTTTACAGATCCAACATTGTTATAAGTAAATACTGGTGATGTAGCTGCACTTGTATTTCCAAGATTATCTCTCCAAGCATAAGTCACTGCACCTGCATTACTTGTTGTAGATAAGTTTGTGAATGTTACAGGTACTTGTGTACAGAAAGTATTAAAGCTGAATTCTGCCTTAGGCTTAGTTAACATTGTAGTCGTTATCTTAGCCTCAGTCAATGATACGCAACCAAATGCATTAACAGATTTCACGCTATAATTACCTGGAGTTGTCGTAGCATAGGTTGCCGCAGTTGCTCCATTTATTAATACACCATCTTTATACCATAAGTAGCTTACTCCACCCGTTGCTGTTAAGTCTAATGTTAATCCGTCACAAATTATAGTGCCTTTAGGCGCTGTAACAGTTACTGTTGGCATTGGGTTAACAGTGATAGTTTGTTTAACACTATCCACACAACCATAGAAGCTTGTTACCACTAATGTTACAACGTAGTCTCCGCTAGCTTTATACGTTTTAATTGGATTAATATCTGATGATTGCGTGCTATCACCAAAGAACCACTTGTGATCAAAGATCAATGGTGATTTATCTATCTTAGTTGCATTTGTAAATACAAAGCTATTACCAGTTAAACATTGTGCATCTTTATTCACAGCAAAGGCTGGCTCAGGCTTAGGATACACTACTACTACTGCAGTCGTACTATCACTATCACCTGTGTTGGTTACTACCACCAATTTAACGGTATAGCGTCCAGCTTTCGTATAGGTATATGTTGGCGCTTTTGTAGTTGCCGTTCCAACACTATCACCAAATGTCCAGCTGTAGCTTAAGATACCTGCATTGGTAGCACTTGTATTTGTGAATACAAAGCTATTTCCAGCGATACATTGCTCACTTGTGTTTACACTAAATGATGCTAAAGGATTAATCACTGTTAATATTGCGGCATCACTCATTACAAAAGGATTACATGTTCCAGATACTTTAACTCTATATCTGATTCCATTCATTCTTAATGCAATGTTAGACACAGTTAACTTGTTGCTAGTCGCTCCTGCATAGTAAACATTATTTACTAAGTCTACGAAGCTAGTGCCACCATCCACGCTTAATTGCCATTGGTATGTTAACGCAGTTCCAGTAGCAGCTACTTCAAATGTAGTTGAAGTGCCTGCACTATTGGTTACACTTACTGGTTGGCTAGTGATAGCTGGTAAGTTATTGACTGTTATCACAGCGCTTACTGTTGTAAAGTCTGCAGATCTAATACATCCACTTGCATCCGTTACACTAATTATTCTGTAAGTAGTTGTTGCAGTTGGATTTACTGATACATCAAATGCAACAGCACTTACCACTCTACTAACTGTGTAGCTTGTAGTTCCATCAGAGTAAACGATGGTATATGGTCCAGTTCCTGCAACACTAGATCTATATGTCAATTGACCAGTTCCACCTACACATATTGTGTTTGCAGACAATGTACCTTGTGGTAATTGATTGACTGTTACTGAAGTTTGAGCACTTGTTACTGCATTACATGTTCCTGTCACAATTACATAGTAATCGCCTGCAGTCGTTACAGTTATAGTTCTATTTGTTTCACCAGCGATTATGCCAGTTTTCTTATTATACCATTGGTAAGTGATACCTGCACCT
>CALPJR020000066.1 GCA_943323935.2 Bifidobacterium breve | reverse complement strand
TGGATGAACCAATTATACCATTTTATACGTACTAAAACATTAGCTCAAAAAACGAATTGGATTCAATCACTCTTTACTGGACATAAGGGACATTTATTAGATATTGGAGCAGGTACAGGTGCTTTTGTTCATGCAATGCAACATAAATCTTGGAAAGTGACTGGACTAGAACCAGATGCAGCTACTAGAGATAGGGCTTACGAAAATTATAAAATGCAATTACTTTCTACTGATGCCATTTTTGAATTACCTGAAAATGAGTATGAAGTGATTACAATGTGGCATGTTTTAGAACATGTACATGCGCTAAAACCCTATTTAAAACAATGTTTTAAAAGTTTAAAGCAGAATGGTAGATTAATCGTTGCGGTACCCAACTATACTAGTTTTGATGCTTCTTTTTACAAAAAGTATTGGGCAGCTTATGATTTGCCAAGACATTTGTATCATTTTTCTCCAAAATCAATGACGATTCTATTGAATGAAATGGGCTTTGAAATTGTTTCCATAAAACCAATGTGGTTTGATAGTTTTTATGTCAGCTTATTAAGTGAAAAATACAAACAGTCTGGGAAATTAGGTACGCTATTAGCTGGATTTGTAGGTTTAATTTCTAATTTATTGGCAATAAGGGATGCTTCAAAAGGCAGCAGTATAATTTATGAAATTAAAAAGAAAACCAATCCAGGTAATAATTGGCGTAATGAACGTATTTAGTGAAATCGAAATTATTAGCGTAATTAGTTTAATTTGACTTCAATTATTACTGGCCAACATTTCCCTGTTAAAAAGTAGGTTTTGGTAGATTTATTATAAGCAATACCATTGAGAACAAACCCAGCATCAATCGTTAAAGGGTTATAATTTACTTTAGCTTGTGCAAGTAAATTGCTACAATCAATTTTATTCGTAATTCTACCATTATTTGGATCAATTACAACGATATCGTTTTGTCCATAAATATTAGCAAAAATTTTACCATCCACATATTCCAATTCATTGAGCATACTTTGGTAGCCATACTCATTGTATACACCCAAGGTTTTTTGGATAGAAAAGTCGGCAGGATTTACAAAATACAAATTACTGCTTCCGGTAGAGACAATTAATGATGTATCATTATGTGTCAAACCCCAACCTTCATAAGGCCAATTGAATGTATTGATTTTTTTGAATGTGGTTGCGTCATAAACAAAAACGGCATGCTCTTCCCAGGTTAGCTGATAAATCTTACTATCAAATACTGTAATTCCTTCTCCAAAATAGGGTAGCTCTAGATTTACTTTCTTGCCAAATGGTTTTAATTGATCATCCATTTGATACAAAACACTTTTTCCTCTTAAACCAGTGCCTTCAATCAATCTATTATTATACCATACCAATCCTTGTGTATAGGCAGAGGTATCATGAGGGTAAACTTTTTGTATTGCGTAATTTAAAGCTATTGGGGCGGCAATAGCAGTATTGCCAGCAGCATCATTGCTGCTAGTAGCATTGTTGGAAGAATCTGTATTGTTACAAGCAATTGCAAATAAACCAATACCTACTACTACATATTTTTTCATGCTTTATTAAACGTTAAATCTAAAATGCATTACATCTCCATCTTTTACAATGTATTCTTTTCCTTCAATTCTTAATTTACCATTGTCACGGCAAGCAGCTTCACTTTTGAATTTAATGTAGTCATCAAATGCAATGACTTCGGCTTTAATGAAACCTTTTTCAAAATCTGTATGAATCACACTTGCTGCCTGTGGTGCTTTCCAACCAGAACCTATTGTCCATGCACGTACTTCTTGCACACCAGCAGTGAAATAGGTCTCTAATTTCAATAATTTATAAGCAGTTTGAATTAATCTATTTAGTGCAGGCTCCTTCATTTGGTATTCTTCCATAAATAAAGCCTTGTCATCTGGGTCTTCCATTTCAGAAATTTGTGCCTCGATATTATTACACATCACAATCACTTCGGCACCTTCTTGTTTTGCCATGGCAACTAATTGATCAGAATAGGCATTACCAGTATGCATGGATGCTTCATCCACATTGGCTACATACATGACAGGCTTAGCAGTCAATAAAAAGATATCCGCAATGGCAGCATGATCCTCCTTTGATAAATCTAAAGAACGGATACTTTTTCCTGCTTCTAAATGTGTTCTACACTTTTGTAACACTTCTAATTCCACTTTTGCTTTTGGATCTGTTTTAGCCATTTTCTCCGAACGTTGCATCTTCTTTTCTACACTATCCAAATCCTTTAACTGTAATTCAGTTTCTATAATGTCTTTATCACCAATTGGATTGATTTTTCCTTCTTCTCTCAATACATTTTCATCTTCAAAACATCGGATCACATGAATAATGGCACTTACTTCTCTAATATTTGCCAAAAATTTATTACCTAAACCTTCTCCTTTGCTTGCACCTTTCACTAAACCTGCAATATCCACAATTTCTAATTGGGTTGGAACGACTCTTGTTGGGTTAATCAATTCGGCCAATTGACCGATACGCGTATCGGGTACATCAACTAGACCAACATTTGGTTCGATGGTACAAAAACGATAATTACTTGCTTGTGCTTTTGCACTATTACTAACTGCGTTAAATAAGGTTGATTTGCCAACGTTAGGTAAACCCACAATGCCTGCCTGTAAAGCCATGTTATTTTAGATTGTTAAGGTTGCAAAAATACAATTCTAATCGCAAAATGGGCTATATTAGTACCATAAACAATTAGATATGGCATTGAATATCATCTGGATCGCATTTTTTGTAATTGCTTTTGTTGTGGCACTCTTTAAATTGATCTTTTTAGGAGATACAGAGATATTTAAGCTTTTAGCGGATGGCTTATTTGATTCTGCAAAATCCTCAGTAATTGATGTTGCTTTTCCATTGGCTGGAACCATGGTTTTCTTTTTAGGATTGATGAATATTGCTGAAAAAGCAGGGGCCATTCAAAAATTAGCCAAATGGATGAATCCATTTTTAAGTCGTTTATTCCCAGAAGTACCACAGAATCATCCTGCCATGGGTCAGATGGTCATGAATTTTAGTGCCAATATGTTGGGTTTAGATAATGCCGCCACACCATTTGGTTTAAAAGCAATGGAAAGTCTACAAACATTAAATCCTGAGAAAGAAAAAGCCACCAATGCACAAATTATGTTTTTGGTATTGCATACAAGTGGTTTGACGATTATTCCTCTAACAATCATATCCTATCGATTAGCAGCAGGTTCTCAGGATGCTGCAAGCATTTTTATCCCATGTGTTTTAGCTACAATAGGTACCACATTAGCATCGATCATTGTAGTAGGAGCTTACCAAAAGCTAAAATGGGATAGGGTATTGATTGGTTGGTTATTGGGACTAGTGCTTTTTATGGGTACTGTTTTGTTTGCTGTAAATAGTCTTTCACCTATTCAAAAAGAATTGTTTTCTAAAATTGCTGGATCAAGTATTTTAATTGGGATAGTGGTTGCCATTATACTTGGTGGGGCCTATAAAAAAGTTTCTGTATTTGATGCTTTTATAGAAGGGGCTAAAAACGGATTTGATGTGATCGTTAAAATTATTCCATATTTAGTAGCCATGTTAGTTGCCATTCGCGTATTTAGAGATAGCGGTGCAATGATCTATGTATTGAATGGAATAAGTTTTTTAATACAGCTTACAGGAATGAATACCGATTTTGTTGGGGCATTACCTGTTGCAATCATGAAACCTTTAAGTGGGAGTGGCGCTAGGGGCATGATGCTTGATATTTTTCAAACACAGGGACCAGATTCATTTGTTGGTAAATTAGCATCTATATTCCAAGGTTCTGCGGATACTACTTTTTATATCATTGCCTTGTATTTTGGTAGTGTAGGCATTAAGAAAGTAAGGTATGCAGTTTGGGCATGCTTATTTGCAGATTTAATAGGCGTGGTGATTGCCATATTTATTGGCTATTCATTCTTTCACTAAGAAGTAAGATCAGTAAATGAACTTTTAAAAGATTTTATTTTCCTAAGCTCATCTTCATGACTTCTTCCCACTCAGCATCTGTAACGGGCTGAACGGATAGTCTTCCTAATCTTACCAATGCCATGTCTTTTAAATTAGTATTGGATTTCACATCTGCTAAAGTCACAGGGTGTTTGAGTTTTTTATGGGGTGCAAAATCGACTGCCAACCATGCTGTCTCTTCTGTGGTAGGATCTTGGTAAGCTTCCTTAACCACTTTGGCAATACCCACAATTTCCATCCCTTCGTTACTATGGTACCAAAATGCAAGATCTCCTTTTTTCATGGATCTCAAATTGTTTCTTGCACCATAATTTCTTACACCATCCCAAAAAGTACGTTTGTCTTTATTGAATTGATCCCAAGAATATTTAAAAGGTTCAGATTTGATTAACCAATAGGCCATAAAAAAGCTTTATATAATATAACAATAGTGAATAAAAATTGTTGAATTGAATCCAGAATATTGCCAATTAAACTAATAGCCGCTTGCAAGCACATCGGCTAAATGAATGACTTTCATCTGTTGCCCATTGTGATTGATACGCCCATCAATATGCATTAAGCAGCTCATGTCGGTGCTAATGATGTATTCTGCATCAGTGGCAACAGCGTTATCAATTTTTTGATCTGCCATGGCCACACTAATCGTATCGTATTTAACTGCAAAACTTCCACCAAAACCACAACATGTTTCGTTGTCATTCATCTCGACTAGCTCAAGTCCGTTTACTTGACTGAGTAATGCTCTTGGTTCTGATTTTATATTACATTCTCTAAGTCCCGCACAACTATCATGGTAGGTTGCTTTGCCATTGAAACTAGCACCTAGATCTGTAACATTTAATATTTTGACTAAGAATTCAGATAATTCAAAAATTCTTGAAGCCACTTTTTTAGCTGGACTTTGAAAAGCGTTGTTTTCAAAAAGTTTACCATAATTATTTCTTACAAATCCTGCACAACTAGCACTTGGACTTACAATATAATCTGCGCCATCAAAGTCTTGTACAAATTTTGTACATACATCTTTAGACTCACCCCAAAATCCAGCATTGAATGCCGGTTGACCACAACATGTTTGTTGTGTATTATACTTTACAGTACATCCAGCTTTCTCTAATATTTTTACAGTATTAAATGCAACCTGAGGGTACAATTGATCTATAAAACAGGGTATAAAGAGTTGAACTTGCATCATCTAAATTAAGGATTTCTTTCCAATAAATTAAAAAGGCATCCTTAAATAAAGAATGCCTTTTTAATATTTTTATCAACCTAATTAAGGTTGTACTTGTAGTCTGTTAATATATTTATCAATGCTAAAACCTTTCTCAGATTTTGGATAGTTTTGCTTGATCTGCTTGTAAATTTCTAAAGCAGCATCATTTTTACCATTTAACTCTAAGAAAGAAGCTGCACGGAATAAATATTCAGAAGAGATGGCTTCATCTTCTGGGAAATGTGTACCAGCTTTTTTATAGTATTCTATCGCTTCTTCATTCTTTTTTAATTCAGAATATGCATCACCAATAGAACCATAAGCAACTGCTTGCACTTGTTTAGCATCTGTTGAAAAATCTTTCAAGTAGTCTACTGCTTTATTATAGTCTTTTAGTCTGTAATAGCTCATACCTGCATAATATTTTGCAAGATTAGCTGCTTTTGTACCACTAAATTCTTTGATAATGTATAAAACACCTTTGCTAGTGCCATCACCATTCAATACTAATTCTGATGAATCATTCGCAAAATATTTTTCTGCAACATACATTGCATCAGCTGCTTTTGCTTCTAATGGTTTTTGATATA
>CALPJR020000065.1 GCA_943323935.2 Bifidobacterium breve | reverse complement strand
TTCCATTTTATTTAGAAGTAACAAAATTTATTGGAACAGGATTGCTTATTAATTTATTTTACGTAATCGTATTGAAAAAAATACCTAAAATAGTTATGATCATTGAGGGTCTTTTTATTTTCTTTTTCATCTAAAGCTTCGGAAATTACAAATAAATATAATGCCTCTAAAATGAGGTTTGGACATTAATTGGTTTCAGCTAAAATTTATTTCACCCAAGACCTAATATATTTTCGCTCAAGTTTACCAGTCTCTGTTAAACTGCTATCCGACCAAAATGTTTTAGATCTTATACTTAAAGCTGGGGCTAATCCTTCATAAGAATACATATTATTTTTATTGTAAGTCCCAGGTTTTACAATAGACCATTCTTCCAATTTATCATTGACTGCCCATGCACAATGACTAATCATATTAGCCTGACACCATTCCATCCATAAATCTGCTTCTGGATCGTTTTGTGTGTAGCCAATTGGTCCCCATTCGGTTACAAAAATCGGTAAGCCTTTATTTAATGCTGCAGTGGCCACATCTCTTAATTCCTTTTTATGAAAAACTGTATAAAAATGTAAGGTATATGCTATATTTTTAGAAATAGTGATAGGGTCTGCAGCTGCTAAGTCAACTCTTTGTGACCAGGTAGGGGTTCCTACTATAATTAAATTGTCAGGGTCTAATTTTCTAATAGCAGTAATTACTTTTTCAGCATATGGCTTTATTGTATTTGACCAAGATATTTCTAAAGGCTCATTAAAAATCTCATAAATGATATTATTATTATTTCCATATAAGAAAGCGATCTCTGTAAAAAAATTAACCGCTTCGTCTTGGTATTTATGTGCATTTTCAGTGTGCCAATCTATAATTACATAAAGTCCATTCTCCAAGGCTGCGTCTATAATTTTTTTAACTTTTGCCATATTGCCATTTTTGTCTTGCAAATACCCTCCAATATCATCTACCCCCATGGAGGCCCTCACGATACTTGTTCCCCAGTCTAGCGCCAACCAGGATACAACTTCTGGTTTATAATAATTTTCACCGCCCCAACCATTGTTACTCCAGTAAAAACTATTTCCAGCCAAAGAAACAGGATTTCTATTCTTATCTACAATTTTATTGCCACTGGTTTGTAGTAAACCATATTTATCAACAACAGAAATATAATTTTTTGTACCTAATTGAACTTTATAAGTAGCTGTTTTTTTAGAACTATTATTGGTGACTATGATTTCAGTTTCATTATTAGACAAATTAATTGTATTTCCTACTTTTAAATTTGAACTGCAGTTTTCTGTCAAGCTAATACCATGTATTATTATATTTGCTGCACCATAAGGTAAAAGCCTTTCAAGTGTAATAGTATTACCCGATATTTTAGTATTGAAAACAGATCCATAGTAGTCAAAATCGATACTTTTTATGCTTGCTTCTCCATTGTTAGGGACTGTGGGTATTTCTTTTTCTATACAAGAAGTTAAATGAACAATAAATAGTAGAATGAATAAGTAACTAAACTTTATTTTTATCATATACATCTTGATTATTAATTTTTAATGAAAGATATTTTCTTTTGAATTGACAAAATATTAGTATAAAGTAAGTATTTATTGGATCATTATTTGTTAAACTATTTTAATATTTTAGGCTAAATTCGGTTCTTTAATTTCAATAATTAGTCTAATTAAATTATTCATTTTACGCTTTTAATGCAAAAATGATTGTTTAATCTTTAGAAAATAATAGTTGGGATTTCTACTGATGCTTTAAAGCTTCTCGCTTAGATAAAGTAGACAATTGAGGATGGGTTTTCACAAATTTAATAACCCATTTAGCATCTGTATAAGCATAGGCTCTTAAGGCCCAGCCGATGGCTTTACGAATAAAAAAGTCTTCTTCTAAATGGCAGTGTTCAATGTATTGAGTAAGTAGGGTGGTATTGGTTTTTGCCTTATATGTTAATTGAAATAGTAGACTCATTCTTTGAAGCCATTTGTTGGAAGATAGATTCCATTTTGTTGCTGTCAATTCAATTTGTTCGGGAAATTTCAAAAAGAATTTACTAATTACATATGAATTGGTGGAGTCCACAGAATCCCACCAGCTTTGATGGGTGATCATCCATTCAATCAATGGAATTGTTTTTGTAGACCAGATTTTATGATGGTACCCTAATAGTTCAATGGCAAAATAATGGAGTTCTCTTTGTGGTTCGGCAAAACATTCCTTAATTAAACTACTTAATTCAGCATGGTCTTTGATAGGATGTGCTTTGTAAAATGCTTTACATATTTGTCTTCTGAGTGGCGTTTTTATGCCATAAAATTCAAATTGATCCAATAAATATGCCTTTGCACCCTTTGCTATTTTTGCATCTGCATTCGCAGCATATATTTTTTTTATTTCCTTTAAATAGGGATGTGGCATACTATACTCCAACAACTCTTTTATTGAAGGCACTATTCCTAGCTGCTTCTAATACACGAATTATATTTGCGCCCTCTTTAGCCGATGTTGGGACAGGGGCGTTGTTTAAAATAGCATTCGCCATTTTCTCATAAAAGATACCATAATTGCCTGGTATACTTGGGATTACTTTATTGGTAATGATGCCATTCATATCTGTATATAAAGTACCATAATCTGCTGCAACTTCTGCTCCCCAGTCTGGGCTATTTGGTTTTTTACCTGCAATTAAATCCGCCTCTTGTATATCCGATCTTTTTTTAATAAAGCATCCCTTAGTTCCATATATTTTATACCCTGGGCTTTCAGTCATGAATAACATGCCACTTGTTAATGTGATACGGTGGGATGGGTAGTACAAGATTAATGTAAAATAGTCATCGATGATGGAGACTTTTCTGGTGATTCTAATATCTGCAAATACAGCCAGTGGCATGCCGGATAATAAAATGGCTTGATCTACCAAATGTGGGCCTAAGTCATACAATAAGCCTGCACCAGGCGTCACAGACTCTTTATGTTTTTTAGGACTCAACGTGGTTCTATACCTTTCAAAAGAAATTTGTACATCTTGTAAAACACCAATTTCGTCCTCTTGTATTAATTTTTGTATGGTAAGAAAGTCTGCATCATAGCGTCTGTTTTGGTAGACTGCTAATTTTAATCCTTTTGTATTCGCAAAGGCATCTAATTCCTCTGCTTCTTTAGAAGTCACAGTAAATGCTTTTTCTACTACTACATGCTTACCTGCAAGGAGCGCACTTTTTGCATAAGTGAAATGCGTATCGTTTGGACTATTCACAACCACTAAATCAATCATTGGATCGGCTAGTAATTCCTCGTAACTCGCATATGATTTTGTACCAGGGTAGGCGGCTTCAATATTTTTAGTTGAACGCTCCCAGCTACCAACTAGATTAAAGTTTGGATTGCATGCAATAAAAGGAGCATGGAAAACTTTTCCACTCATTCCAAAAGAGACTAGTGCAGTATTGATCATCATCCTGCTACTTGCTTTCTGATGATATTCAATGCTCCACCTGCTTTAAACCACTCAATTTGTTGTTGGTTATATGTATGGTTGGCATGAATGGTATCAGTTGTTCCGTCTTTGTGTGTTAAAACCACTGTTAATGGTGTGCCTGGGGCAAAGTTGGTTAAACCAAGTATATCAATGTTATCATCTTCCTGAATTTTATCATAGTCTGCTTTGTTTGCAAAAGTCAAAGCCAACATACCTTGTTTTTTCAAATTCGTTTCGTGGATACGTGCAAAAGATTTTGTCATGACCACACGCACTCCTAAATGTCTTGGCTCCATAGCAGCGTGCTCACGAGAACTACCTTCACCATAGTTTTCATCTCCTACGACAATGGTTCCGATACCTGCAGCTTTATAAGCTCTTTGTGTATTTGGAACAGTATCATAGTTACCATTGATTTGACTTTTTACGTTATCTGTTTTTTCGTTGAAGAAGTTCACAGCGCCAATCAATAAGTTATTTGAGATATTGTCTAAGTGACCACGGAACTTTAACCAAGGGCCAGCCATTGAGATATGGTCGGTGGTACATTTTCCTTTTGCTTTGATCAATAATTTCAATGATTTTAAATCAGTGCCTTCCCATGCTGTAAATGGATCTAATAATTGCAAACGCTTAGACGCTGGGTCAACCGCTACAATTACTTGTGAACCATCTTCAGCTGGTGCTTGGAATCCTGCATCTTCCACTGCGAATCCTCTTACTGGTAATTCATCACCTGTTGGAGCGTCTAATTTAACTTGTTCGCCTTTGTCGTTGGTTAATGTATCTGTTAATGGGTTGAAAGTTAAATCACCTGCAATAGCTAGTGCAGTCACGATTTCAGGAGAACCCACAAACGCGTAAGTGTTTGGATTACCATCCGCACGCTTTGCAAAGTTTCTATTGAATGAGTGCACAATGGTATTTTTTTCTTTTTTCTCTGCACCTACACGCTCCCACATACCGATACAAGGGCCACATGCATTTGCAAATACTTTTGCACCAATTTGACTGAACACATCTAAGAAACCATCTCTTTCAATGGTATATCTTACTTGCTCAGAACCTGGTGTAATCATGTATTCTGCTTTAGTAGTCAAACCTTTTTCTGATACTTGTTTTGCTAAACTTACTGCACGGCTAATATCTTCATAAGAAGAGTTGGTACAACTTCCAATTAAACCTACTTCAATTTTTGTTGGCCATCCGTTTGCTAAAGCCACTTCCTTCATTTTAGAAATTGGTGTCGCTAAATCTGGCGTGAATGGTCCGTTCAAGTGCGGCTCTAAAGTATTTAAATCAATTTCAATTACTTCGTCAAAGTACTTTGATGGTTCTGCATATACTTCTGGGTCTGCAGTTAAATGCGCTGCAACTGTATCTGCTAAAGCAGCCACATCTGCACGACCTGTTGAAGATAAATAACGGCTCATGCTTGCATCATATCCAAATGTAGAAGTCGTGGCACCAATCTCGGCACCCATATTACATATGGTTCCTTTACCAGTACAACTCATACTTGTAGCACCTTCTCCAAAATATTCTACAATAGCACCAGTACCACCTTTTACAGTTAAGATACCAGCTACTTTTAAAATCACATCCTTAGGAGCAGTCCATCCATTTAACTTTCCAGTTAATTTGATACCAATTAATTTAGGCCATTTTAATTCCCAAGCCAATCCCGCCATCACATCACATGCATCTGCACCGCCCACACCAATTGCCAACATACCTAAACCACCAGCATTTACTGTGTGCGAATCGGTACCAATCATCATACCACCTGGGAACGCATAGTTCTCTAAAACCACTTGGTGGATAATACCTGCGCCTGGTTTCCAGAAACCTAAACCATATTTGTTAGACACAGAAGCTAAGAAATCATATACTTCTTTGCTTTCTGTTGTGGCAACTTGTAAATCTTGTTTTGCTTCTACTTTTGCAGAAATTAAATGGTCGCAATGCACGGTACTTGGCACCGCTACTTTTGGACGACCTGCTTGCATAAATTGTAATAAAGCCATTTGTGCTGTGGCATCTTGCATGGCTACACGGTCTGGTGCAAAATCAACATAAGAACCACCTCTTTCGAAGCCTTCTAATTTTTGATCACTATGTAAATGGGAGCATAAAATTTTCTCTGATAAAGTGAGTGGACGACCCAACATTTTACGAGCTGCTTCTACTTTTGCTGGCATTTCAGCATACAATTTTTTGATCATGTCGATATCAAAAGCCATAGGTATCAATTTTAGGTGTTAAAACTGATGCAAAGGTAAGCGAAAATGACCCTCGGCGCAATCAAAAAATGCACTTTATGTCCACTTTTTTAGCTAGATTTGG
>CALPJR020000064.1 GCA_943323935.2 Bifidobacterium breve | reverse complement strand
TATTTTTTGAAATCATACAAAGAAAAGGTGCAAAATCTTTTGGTGCAGGAAATTTCAAAGCTTTATTTGAAGCACTTGAAAGAGAACAAGACCTAAGAGGAAATTTATAGTAAGTTTGGATTAATCAAAAGCCATTTCTGGGATCTCACCTTCAATGATGAGTTTTCCCAGCGTGGCTTTTTTAATGTCGTCAACAGAAACACCTGGCGCTCTTTCTAGTAACTTGAATCCACCTTCTGGTAAAACAGCAAGAACAGCTAATTCTGTTACAATTTTTTTAACGCAACGAATGCCTGTGAGGGGCAAGGTACAATTAGGTAATAATTTGCTTTCGCCATTTTTATTGACATGTTGCATCGCAACAATAATATTTTTTGCAGAAGCCACAAGGTCCATTGCACCACCCATGCCTTTCACCATCTTACCTGGAATTTTCCAATTAGCGATGTCACCATTTTCTGACACTTCCATTGCACCTAAAATAGTTAAATCAATTTTTTGAGCATGAATCATACCAAAGCTCATAGCAGAATCAAATAAAGCAGCACCAGGTAACATGGTGATGGTTTGCTTACCCGCATTGATTAAGTCGGCATCTACATCTGCTTCTGAAGGAAAAGGTCCCATGCCTAAGAGTCCATTTTCTGATTGAAAACAAACAGCTATATTTTTTGGGATATAATTTGCTACAAGCGTGGGGATGCCAATGCCCAAATTAACATATGAATTATGTTGTATCTCTTTCGCAATTCTTTTTGCAATGGCTTCTTTATCTAACATGAAATATAAATTTGATGTATCAATTATTTAGATACTGTTTTTTGTTCAATGCGCTTTTCGTAATGACTACCCTGAAAAATCCGATGTACGTAAACCCCTGGTACATGAATTTGATTTGGGTCTAGTTGGCCTGGCTCAACTAATTCCTCTACTTCGGCAATGGTTATTTTACCAGCCATTGCCATCACTGTATTAAAATTTCTAGATGTAGCTTTAAATATTAAGTTACCAGCTGTATCTCCCTTCCATGCTTTTACAATTGCAAAATCTGCATTGAAAGCAGTTTCTAATAAATAATCTTTCCCGTTAAAATTTCTCACTTCTTTTCCAATCGCCACTTCTGTTCCAATACCAGCAGGTGTAAAAATAGCAGGCATTCCATATCCAGCAGCCATGCATCTAAATGCCAATGTGCCTTGAGGAATTAACTCTACATCCAATTCGCCTGATAATAATTGTCTTTCGAATTCTGCATTTTCTCCCACATAGGAAGCAATCATTTTTTTGACTTGTCTTTGATGCAGCATTAATCCAATCCCAAAATCATCTACCCCTGCATTATTAGAAATACAAGTAAGATTGGTCACGCCTTTTTTAACAAGGGCCGCAATACAATTTTCGGGTATACCACATAATCCAAATCCACCTAACATGATGGTTTGACCATCATTTAAATCGGCGATCGCTGCTTCTGCATTTTTGACTTGCTTATTAATCATCATAATTATAATAAATAGTAATATAAAGATAACATTTGTTAGCTTTGTAAAATCATTCAAAATCTGATTTTTTAACCTGGTGAACCAATAGGGTTCATAATTGTTTAATTATAAACTAGTTTATGAAAGCCTTTTATATATCAGTGCTGTTGATAGGCATTTATTTTATTTTTCAATCATTTAAGATCATAGATGTGTTTAAAACAGAGAAACAAGCTTATCGAGTAATCAAAAAAGAAGCCGGTTTTGAAATCAGGTTTTATCCTGCTGCAACAATGGCTACCGTTTATTCAAAAGGGGTAAATTATAAATCAGTGGCTAGTTCGGGCTTTAATAAACTAGCTAAATTCATTTTTGGAGGTAATCAACAAAAAGAAAGTATTTCCATGACAGCACCAGTGATCATGCGTATTACAGATAAGGGTTCAAGCATGAGTTTTGTAATGCCGCAAAAATATAATGAAAGTGCATTACCAACTCCTAATGATGCGCAAATTGAAATTAAAAAATCTCAACCAGCCTATTTTGCAGCAATAAGTTTTAGTGGTTATGCTAATGATGAAAAAATTACAGTATACCATGAAAAGCTTGCGGGTATGTTGAAAGAAAAAAACATTCTTAGAAAAGAGGGATTTTACTTTTTAGGCTATAATGCGCCATTTCAATTTATTGGGAGGACCAACGAAATTATCATCCCAATAGAATGGAAAGAATAAATTAAATCAATCGTTTTCTACCTCAACTATCATCTCAATTTCCACTGCCATATTCATGGGTAGTGCTGCCATACCAACTGCTGATCTAGCATGCTTTCCTTTTTCTCCAAATACAGCTACCATTAAATCAGAAAAACCATTCATTACTTTTGGCTGATCAGTAAAGCTTTCGGTACTATTGACCATGCCCAATACTTTCACAATTCTTTTAACTTTATTCAAATCCCCAACAGCACTCTTTAAATTTGCAATCAAATTGATACCTGTAATTCTTGCAGCTTCTCTGCCTTGTTCAATCGTCATATCTTTTCCTAGTTTTCCTTTAATGTATCCTCCATCCTCAACCGCTGGACCAGAACCCGAAAAATAAATCAGGTTCCCTGTTTTAACATAAGTCACATAGTTCGCAATAGGAGTCGACTGTTTGGGAAGGATGATGCCAAGTGCTTTTAAATTATCTTCTGGGCTTTGTGCTTGACTATAGATGTTCAAGAAAAGGAAAGCGAATAGGATGTAATATTTTTTCATCTTCATTATTTATTTGATCTAAATTTATTAATTCGTTTTTTTAACAATCGTAGCAACACGCTTGCCAAGTGAAAATCCTTTTTGTAAAAATATTTTGTCTAATTGTGCAGTTTTGAAAACACCTTCATTTGTAATGGCAGACGCACCAAATGCCGAAGTCCAATCATCACCTCCTACCACAATCATTCCAAAGACTAACATAGAATGCAATATATTAACCTGTGCAAACTCCTCTCCGGCTGACATGCCGCCAGCAGTGACAAAAGCAGCACCTATTTTGTCTTTTAATGGGTTGCCCTCAAATGGCCATGTACTCATAAATTGAACTACTTCGGGCGCAAGGTTCGCGTTGTAAACTGGGCTGCCTACAATAATGGCATCTGCATTTAATAAGTCCTTTGTGGTCGTTTGATCTATACTTTTAAGTACAACCTTAACCCCAAGGACAGATTGCGCTCCTTTTGCCACTTCTTCTGCTAAGGATTGCGTATGTGTTGTTTTACTATAATAGGTAATTAGTATATTTTGAGCTTGTGTATTGATTGAAAAAAGCAATAGCGCCAAACTAAGTTTAAAGAATTTCACTTATTAATTATTTATTCAAATTTAATTCAATTTTTTAGTTTTTACAATTCCATTCATTCTGCTATAATTTCACAGCTTTATTTGTTCCTTTTTACGATTTTGGAACATTATTCCTTGTTTTTAGTGCATATTTTCAATGGGGACAATTTAAATTCATGGCTTAATTTAAAACTCAAACTATGAAAAAAGTATTTTTAGGATTACTTGTTGCAGCTTCATTTGCTGCTTGTACTGGCACTGAAACAAAGACAACTGAAACTGTTGAAGCTACAGCAGCAACTGTTGAACACCTTTACAAACCAACTTATACAGACAACTTTAAGATGGGGGATCAAAAGAATGTATTAATGTCTGAACAATTTCACAAATCAATATTTGAGAAAGACTTTAAAGCTGTTGCAGAGATGATGTCAGATACAGCAACTTATAACGTTGAAGATGGATCAGTATTAAAAGGGAAGGCTGCAATCATGGAATTTGTGGAAAAGAGCTTAGGTGCTGTGACTATCACAAACTACCAAATTACTGCAATTTTCCCTGTAGTTGGAGAAAATGGACATCAGTGGGTAGATATTTGGGATGAGGCTGATGTAGTAATGCCTGATGGTAAAACACAAAAAGTACAATGGATGGATGCGTTTAGATTTGAAGGTGGAAAGATCGTACACTTTGTAGGATTCAGCAAGGCTGTTAAATAACAACACCGTCTTTTAAGTAGCGTTTAAGTTTAGAAAAATACGAAAAAGGCCCCTAGCGATAGGGGCCTTTTTAATTATTTACTTTCAATTAGTTTTTTAAAATCTTATTAATTTCTTGATACATTAAATGAATTCCTGGAAGGTTCATGCTACCATGACTAAATCCTTGCAATTCATATAATGAAATGTTTTTGTTGCCTGCCAATTTCATCATTCTAACGAAATAGGCATTCTCTTCATATCTGCCTAGTAGTTCTAGCTCACGATCACCTGTTATGTCAATAATGATTGGGGTATTTGATTTAATAAAATTCATTGGCGCGTACTGGTTAATAACAGGTTGTGTATTTTTAATATTATCCTCTGCTCTTATGGTAAAATGGGTAATTACTTGAGGACTTAAAGGAATACAAGCTTTAATTCTGTTGTTAGCAATATTTTGCTTTAATAACCATGATTCATCCATCGTTAACATCATAGATAAATATCCACCTGCAGAATGACCCGATAAAAATACCTTACTTGTATCGCCTCCATATTGTTGAATATTATTGAACACCCATGCCACTGCCGCCGCTGCGTCTTCAATATAAGCAGGAGAATGTACTTTTGGACTTAATCTATATTCTGCAGAGACAACTATAAATTTATTATTTTTTAATTCCTCTGGAATTGCTTTCGTTCCTCCTGTTAAACTTCCTCCATGAAACCAAACAATTACAGGCAATGCCTTACTATTATCAGGAATATAAATATCTAATTTACATTGAGATTGTTTATAAGCGTCGTTGTCATTTTGAATATAATAGGGGATATTTAAAACTTCCCTTTTTTGAGCAATTGATACATTGCTACATAAAACGACTAGCGCAACTAAAATATATTTCATAGTTATTCTTTAAAATACTTTCTTAATAAAATTAATAATTCATGACATTGCTTTTGCGCAGGCTCAACCCTTAATTCATTAGAACGTTTAATTACATTATTCATTCCCCCCGTAATGTTAATAAATGATGATTCGCTAAATGTGTTTTCTTCTAATAGATAGATGCGCTTTGGCATTGTTTTTAACGGCTTTGTATAAATTGAATCTCCTAGAACATAAGCATCATCATAATTTAGATTAAAAAGAATGGTTTGCTCAAAAAATTTAAACCTAATTGGATCTATAAATTGGCTTAAAAAATTTTCTTCTCTAAGTTCTCTTGATTCTAAAATTTTAGTAAAGTGACTATAGTTCTGAATTGCATTAATTAATTTATCGTCTTCTATAAAATTAAGTCTTCCTGTATTTTTAACTTCATCAAGTGCCATATTATTGATACTTGGCATTGAACGATTTGATATTTGCCCTATTAAAGTATAACTTGCAAGTAAATGTTTTTTTAAATCACCTTTTCCATAATACTTTAATATTACTTCGTATAAGCTATCAATTTTTTTTCTTTTTGGAATTGCTGTAGAAAAAAGGATGGAATCTTTTTGAATATTGAGGTATAAAGTTTTTAAGCTTTTTTCAGTTTTGTGAATTTCTACCTGATGCTCTCTTAAATTTTCTGCAAAAAAACCTAATGTTACTGCAGTAAATAAAAGGAAGAATTCAAGAATGTATTCTGACCATTTCTTTTTATGTGTTGGGTGGTGTGGGTGATGTACTTCCATATTCTAATTTTATACTTGAAAATAAGCTAATGTTTGCAATTTCCCTCCTTCATAACTATTAAGTATCTGTTATGCTCCTTTCAACCCATTTTTGGTGAAATCCTGGCCGGGAGTATTATTTACAAAATTTATTAATGCTTAGTAGCCTTTGTATTTGATGTAATCATTTCATAAATTTTAGATGTAACAAAAAGTCCATTATACCAATTGATTCCTTTGGTTGG
>CALPJR020000063.1 GCA_943323935.2 Bifidobacterium breve | reverse complement strand
CCAGTGAAACCTAATAATACTTGTGAAATTTTAGCAGCGTAGACCATCCCAATACTGATTGCATGGCCATGCAATAAAGCATGTTCATTTTCAATAGCATGCCCTAAAGTATGTCCAAAGTTTAACAGCTTGCGATCTCCTTGTTCAAATTCATCTTTCTGAACCACTTTTACTTTGATCTCTACATTTTTTTGAATCAATGCAGCCAAAGCTTTTTTATTCTTTTGATAAAAGGATAAATCCTTTTCGTTTAATTCCTTTAACATGCCTGCATCTTTGATCGCAGCATGTTTAATGATTTCTGCAAATCCATTTTCCCATTGATAGCTAGGCAAAGTTGACAAGAAGCTGTGGTCGTATACAATAAAAGCAGGTTGACGAATCAAACCAACCATATTTTTATAGACCCACACATCGATGCCATTCTTTCCACCAATAGCAGCATCTACCATCGCCAATAGGGTTGTTGGTACAAATCCAAATTGAACACCGCGCATAAATACACCAGCCACATAGCCAACCATATCTGTTACAACACCTCCTCCAACGCCAATCAATACAGATTGTCTATTGGCGCCAAAATTCAATAAGGCTTCTATGATAAAATCGACTGTTGCCTGTTGCTTATGTATTTCTCCAGCAGGAATAACAATAGTTGGTTTCCCTTTAAAAATTTGTTGATGCAATGCATAGACATTCTCGTCTGTGATATAAATAGCATTTGCTTTGTCTATCATTTTACCAATAGTTGCAAATTTGCCATCTAATACAAACTCAACTGTATTATTTGAAAATTTAACTTTCCAGTTTTTCATTTTACTCCATTTATAACAACTAAGATTGCTGGAGCTACCAGTCAATCTTAGCTATTCATAATTTTATTTTGTTGTTGAATACTTTCCATATGCACTGCGTCCATGTATTTAGTGATAAAGTCGTCACTCAATCCTAAAATATTCCCTTTCGCAACTGCTCTTTCTAAAATTTCATTCCAACGATTGGTTTGAAGGATGGTGATGTCGTTGTTCTTTTTATATTCACCAATTTTTTGTGCCACTTTCATACGTGTAGATAATACTTGTAACAATTCATCATCTAATTGATTAATTTGTTGACGCAGTTTTTCTAATGCCATATGAAATGCTTCGGAGGCAATATTTTCTTTTCTCCAACGAATGGCTTCCAACATTTCCTTCAATACTTCAGGCGTAATTTGTTGTTTCGCATCACTCCAAGCATTGTCTGGATCGATATGTGATTCAATGATTAAACCATCAAAGTCTAAGTCAATTGCTTGTTGTGCTACTGCTTGTAAAATATCACGACGACCACAAATATGAGACGGGTCATTGATCATTGGAATACCTGGATAACGACGCTTCATCTCAATGGCAAGATGCCACATAGGTGCATTGCGGTATTCGGTATTACCATAAGAACTAAAACCTCTGTGAATCAGTCCAAGTTCTTCGATACCTGCTTTGGCAATGCGTTCCATGCCACCCACCCATAATTCAAGGTCTGGATTCAATGGATTTTTTATCAATACAGGCACTTTAACACCTCTTAATGCATCCGCAATTTCTTGCACACTAAAAGGGTTCACCGTCGTTCTTGCACCAATCCAAAGTACATCCACACCAAAATGCAAGGCATCTTCTACTTGTTTGCCAGTAGCCACTTCTACTGCAATTGGTAATCCAGTTTCCTTTTTTGCTTGTTGCAACCAAGGCAAACCTTTAGTGCCAATCCCTTCAAAGCTACCAGGCCTTGTTCTTGGCTTCCAGATACCTGCACGCATAATGTCGACCCTGCCTGTAGCAGCCAATCGAATAGCTGTTTGCATAACTTGTTCTTCTGTTTCTGCACTGCAAGGACCTGAAATAATCAATGGTGCTTTCTGTAATAAAATTCCCATGTTAACCAATTTTAATATTTGAGATGTTGTTATACTTTATCCTTCGTTACTGCCTCTTTGACCGCCGCTATCTGCATCATTCATACGAATACGACGACCCTTATAGTTCTTGCCATCTAAAGCTGAAATCATTTTTTTAGCAGCGCCTGATTCAATTTCTATCCAGCTGTTCATGTCTCTCATATCTATTTTACCCAATACTTCTTTTTTCAAATCACTCATGTCTAAAATAAATTGTAAGAAACTCGCTTTATAAAAACCATCTTTTGTTCCTAAATTCACGAACAAACGCGTTGCGCCTGCAGCCCCTCTTGATTGGCTTCGTCCGCCTCTATCTCCACGGTCTGCACCACGATCTCTGCTATCATTATTGGTTCTGTCTCCACCGCTTCTGCGATCTGAGTATTCGTTACGTCCTCTTTCTCTATTACGATCTTGCATGCCACCAACATCACGACGGCCTTTTTCAACTGCACGGATATTTAAGTCTGCTGCATTTTCATAATAGGCTAAGAAACGATTGAACTCTAAAGCAGCTACGCGCTTTAAAATTTCTTCCTTTGTCATGTCGGCAAATTTTTCTGCCAACATGGGCACATAAGTTTCATAATCACCATGGCTCACATCGGTAGACATTAATTTATCCATTACGTGGAAGAATTGTTTTCTACAAACGTCTTTACCGCTAGGAATATCTAATTTATGGAAAGTGCTTTTATTGATATTCTCAATTTGACGTAATCTGTAAGACTCTCTTGCATGCACAATAGAAATACAAATACCTTGACTACCAGCACGGCCTGTACGACCACTTCGGTGTGTGTATACTTCTACGTCATCTGGTAATTCGTAGTTAATGACATGTGTAATGCCTTTTACGTCAATACCACGAGCAGCCACATCGGTTGCAATTAACAATTGTAATGTTTTATCTCTGAACTGACCCATCACTCTATCACGTTGTTGTTGTGTCAAGTCACCATGGATGGCATCAATATCATATCCTTCACGTGTTAAACGTGCCGATACATCTTGCGCATCTGCTTTGGTTCGTGTAAAGATGATACCATAAATACCTGGGTTAAAATCGATGATTCTTTTTAAAGTCTCATAACGATACTGCGCCGAGGTCACATAATATTGGTGATCAATACTTTTATTGGTTGCATTCACCTTACCAATGGTTACTTCCACTGGCTCTTTCATGTAACGCTTACTTACTTTTCGGATTTCAGTTGGCATGGTAGCACTAAATAACCAAATACTTTCACGGTTAGGTGTGTTCTTTAAGATAAACTCAATGTCTTCTTGGAATCCCATATTCAACATTTCGTCTGCCTCATCTAAAACAACATATTCGATTTGCTCAAGGTTAATGGCCTTGCGCTCAATCAAGTCAATTAAACGACCTGGTGTAGCTACAATAATTTGTACCCCTCTTTTCAAGTCTCTTATTTGCATTCCAATGGATGTACCACCGTATACTGCTAAAACTTGAACACCAGGAACGTGCTTTTTAAATAAGTTAATTTCATTCACTATTTGCATACACAATTCACGTGTAGGACAAACCACTAAGGCTTGTGGATGTTTGTCGGCTGTTTTGATTAATTGAATCAATGGCAAACCAAATGCTGCTGTTTTACCAGTACCTGTTTGCGCCAATCCAATAAAATCTTTTGTTCCGCTAATCAATACCGGAATTGAACGCTCCTGAATTTCAGTGGCATGTGTATAACCTAATTCGGTCACTGATTTTACCAATTGCTCATTTACACCTAATTCTGCAAAAGTCTTTTTTGACTTTACTGCTTCTATTAATTCATTCGTTGTATTCATCTCTTCTGTCTTCTTCATTTTTAATTTTTAATTTTCTTTAATTAAGAATTTTATTTTAAAATTCTTTTAATACCATTCGCATTTTCAATCAAATCAGATAAGTAGTCACTATTCTCTTTTTCAAGACATGACTTAAACTTTTTCAATTGACTGATATGCTCATTTAGCACATCCAACACATTTTCCTTATTCTGCATAAAGATGGGAACCCACATTGCTGCATTGGACTTGGCCAAACGCACTGTGCTTTCAAAACCACCACTCGCTAATTCAAAAATAGCATCGGACTCTTTCTCCTTCTCTAACACGGTATTCGCCAATGCAAAAGAAGTAATATGCGATATATGGCTTACATAAGCCACATGGATGTCGTGCTTCATTGCATCCATGTATAATATATGCATCCCTAATTGCTCATACACTTGCTCTACTAAAGTCAGAGCATCTTGGTCCATTTGTTCTTTATTACAAATCACCGTTGCCTTTTCTTTAAATGCATCTTGTTGAGCCGCTTCTGGACCACTAAATTCAGTTCCCCACATGGGGTGGGTCGGAACAAATCTTCCTCTTTTGGAATGCCCGTTCGCGATTTGTACAATACTCTCCTTAGTAGACCCTACATCAAACACAACCTGCTTGTCAATTAAATCTAAAATAGTTGGGAGCAATATTTCTGCAATATTCACTGGCGTTGCAATGACAATTAGATCAGAGGATACAATGGCGTCTTCTAAAGACATCATCTCATCTACAATACCCAATTGCAATGCTTGGTCTTGGTGCAAAGGATTATTGTCTACTCCAATGACATGCTCCACAAAGCCTTTTTGCTTTAGGGTCATGGCAATAGAGCCGCCAATTAATCCGATACCAATTACTGTTAAACGCATGCTTCAATTCTTTTAATTGCTTCACTAAATTTTTCTAATGACCCACACAAACTCACACGGATATAGTCGTTACCAGCAGATCCAAAAATGCCTCCTGGGGTGATAAATACATTGGCTTCGTAAAGCACTTTGTCACTCAACGCATAACCGTCTTTGAATGTGGCTGGAATTTTTGCCCAAACAAACATTCCAACTTGTTGTTTTGAATAAGCACATTTTAAAACATCTAATAATTCGAATACTTTTTCGCGACGTGCGGTATATATTTTATTCACGGATTCATACCAACTTTCGTCTAGACTTAATGCTTTTGCAGCTGCTAGTTGGACTGGTAAAAACATACCACTGTCCATATTGGATTTAAACCTAAGTATTTCATTGATTCTGTCTTCGGCAGCAATTAACATGCCGACTCTCCACCCTGCCATGTTTTGGCTTTTACTCAGAGAGTTTAATTCGATCACCACCTCTTTTGCACCTTCGATAGACAATAAACTTTCGGGTTGATTGTTTAAGATAAATGCATAAGGATTGTCATGACAAATCAATATTTGATGCTTCTTCCCAAAGGCAACCAATTGCTCAAAAAGCGCTTTGGTTGGACTTTGTCCTGTTGGCATATGTGGATAGTTCACCCACATCAACTTGACCTTTGATAAATCTGATTTTTCTAAATTTTCAAAGTCAGGCGCCCAACTGTTTTCGGCAGTTAGCTCATAATAAAGCGGAGTGCCACCCGCTAATTTAACTGCACTTGTATAAGTAGGATAACCAGGATTAGGGATTAACACCTGATCTCCTTCATTTAAATAGGTCATGCAGATATGCATGATCCCTTCTTTACTTCCTAATAGTGGTAATATTTCTGTAGCAGGATTGATGCCTTCTACTTTGAAATATTTTTGATACCATGCGGCGATTGCTTCTCTTAAAACTGGAACGCCTTTATATGATTGGTAAGCATGTTGATTGTCTTTACTTGCTTCTTCTTGTAAAGTTTTAACCACATCTGGATGCGGAGGCAAATCAGGACTACCAATACCTAAATTGATAATTTGCTTGCCTGCTTTGTTGAGTTCGTCAACTTCGCGCAATTTGGTTGAAAAATAATATTCTCCAATCCCATCCAATCTTTTTGATACCGTCCAATTCATACTTATCCTTTTACAACTTTACCTTTTTTGTACAATCCAAATACTTTAAAACTATTGGTCATGGATTTTAAATCCACCAATAATTTATCCAATTGTTTTTTTTGCTCAAACTCAATGTCTGCATAAAAACCAT
>CALPJR020000062.1 GCA_943323935.2 Bifidobacterium breve | reverse complement strand
TTCACTTCAATCACACGAGGTTCCTGTGTCAAGTCATTTGGCAAGTCATTCTTTGCCTTATCCACCGCATCTTTTACTTTTTGTAATGCAATATCTGGCTTCACACTGGTATTGAATTCTACCGTGATGGCAGAGAAATCTTGTTGAGACACCGAAGTGAATTTACTGATCTTTACACCTGTGATGGCCTTGATTTGTTTTTCTATTGGACGCGTTACTAAGTTTTCAATATCCTTAGGAGAGTTACCTACATAGACCGTTTGCACGTACATCGTAGGAATCACAATCTCTGGAAACTGTTCTTTAGGAAGGGTGAGGAATTGGTAGATACCACCAAGACTAATAAACAACATCAATAAATAGATGGATGTTTTATTGGTGATACTCCAAGAAGTTGGTTTAAATTCTTTAAACTTTTCTTTGATTTTATTAAGTGTCGACATATGGATCGATTGTGCTTTTATGAATTATTTAATGCTAGTAGTGATCAATTGACCATCATAGATCGACTGATATCCTTCTGAGACCAAGATGTCGCCAGCAGCTAAACCGCTAAGCACTTCGATATTGTTACCATAGAATTCACCAGTAGCAACCATTTTCTTACGTGCAAACATTTTACCGCCTTCGATAACAGCCACATAAACGAATTTACCTTTCTCGTCGTTTTGCAATAAGTTCACTGGAATACTAATTGCGTCCTTCTTTTCGTAGTCTTTGATTTTAACTTGTGCCAATAAATTTGGTCTAAAGTTATTGTCCACCGGCAATTTAGATTCTATATAAAAGCTTCTGTTTAAAGGATCAATCACATTGCCTAATACATTTACTTTATTGTTGATTGTTTTTTGAATATCCGGGAAGGTTAAAGTCAATTCTGTACCCACTTTTACTTTACCAGCATAATTTTCTGGCACTTGTGCAGTCAGTTTAAGTTTAGTGGTATTCACTATTTTAATTTGACCTGGACCCATGAACAATTCACCTACTTTCACATTCACTTCTTCAGCCACACCATCCACGTCGCTATAAATACTTGTAAAAGCCAATTGGTCTTTTACCATACCAAGTTGTTCCATGGCAGCTTTTAATTGGCTCGCCATTGCATCTGCATTGGTCTTAGCGGTCATCAATTGAATTTCACTACCAATATTTTGTTCCCAAAGGTTTTTTTGTTTTTCATACACCGATTTTGCTAAGGCTGCTTGAGACTTTAAAGTTTCAATATTTTGTGTAGCAGCGGCAGCACTTTGCTTTATTAAGGTATTGTCTAATTGTAAAATTAATTGACCTCTTTTAACCCTATCGCCTCTTTTAATATAGATCGCTCTCACCTGACCACCACCAGCACGAGGGGTTATATAAGACACACTCTCAGATTCTACTTTTCCTTGTAGTTCGATATAATGCGTAAAGGTTTCTGTTTGGATGGTATCTATACCTACTAAGATGGCTTTTGCGGCAGAAGCACCACCTGCTTTTTCTACTTCTTTTTCTAATGCCACTATTTGCGCATTCAATTCAAGTGCTTGCTTTTTTAAGCTTGCTAAAGATTTTTGTTTTGCTTCAATCGTGTTGTCACCACCGCCACAGGCAGATGCAAGAACAAGTAAGCCAATGGATAAATAAGTTGTGAATGATTTCATTGTATCTAATTTAATATTGATTGTGTATTTGTTTGAATTATAGTTTACCGCTTGCTTTAAGTAGATCCACCTTAGCGATTAAGGCAGAATATAGGGCGTTCATAAAATTATTTTGTGCAGTTACTAGGTCTGCCTGTGCAGCAGAGATCTCGGTATTAGACCCTGCACCTGCTTCGAATTTCTTTTTAGTTTGACCATATACGTTTTCAGCTAATTGCATGTTCTTTTTCTGAAAGTTGACTGTGGCTACAGAAGACATATAATTTAATTTAGCCTGACTTAACTCGTTGTCTATATTATTCTTCATAGCAGACATTTGATTATCTACTTGTTGTAATTCAAGCTTTGCTTTATTAATTTTAGCCACCCTTGCACCTCCGTTGAATAAAGGAAAATTTAAATTTAATCCAATAAGTGAAGTTTCAAACCAGTTTCCGTTTTTATCAAAAAAATCAAACTTTGTTCTTTGTGCATTTTTAGTATAGGCACCATTCATCGTGATGGTTGGTAAAAAACTCAATTGGTAACGCTTGATATTGTATTCGCTTAATTTTTTAACCGTTGTCAAATATTGAAAATCTTTACGGATACCATATTCAAAATTGTCTTCGTAAAGTACATCAGTACTTAAGTTAGATTCATTAATGATATCTGTTAACACTAAACTGTCTTTAACAGGCATACCCATTAACATTTTTAAACCCATAAAACCGATAGTTACACTATTGTTTGCTTTCAGTTTTTCTGTTTGTAAGTTATTAAGCTGTACATTGACTTTGTCTACATCTAATTTTTCAGCAAAACCACTTTTATACATTGCTGCTGCATCTTTTGCTAATTTTTCTAAACGTTCAATATTGGCGTCTAAAATATTTAATTGTGTTTTACTTGCAGAAAGTTGATAGTAGATTTTATAAATATTCGCTTTGATATTTTCTTCGGTCAAGGCTGCATTCTTTCTTTTCCAATCTAATGAAGTTGCCCTTGCTTGTAAAGCAATGAATACCTGGCCATCAAATAATATTTGATTAAAATTTGCGCCGTAATTGGCATTGAATTTTGTACCAAACTGAACAGGAATAAAGGTTCCAGGGGCGCCACCAAAAATTTGCCCAGGCAATAAAGAGGTTGGTATAGTAAGAAAGTCTGTACCACCCACGCTACTACCTATAGAAGGTAAAGCTGCAGAAGCAATTTCTTTGTTGGTTTGAATTTGAATGTCAATATCTAATAGTGCATTTTTAACTTGTACATTATTTTTTTGTGCATAGTTCACTGCGTCTACTAGTGAAAATGCATGTACCTTTTTTTGTTCCTGAGCTAAAGCAGCAGTAGCAAAAAATAGCGTTACTAGGAATAGGTTTTTTTTCATGTGTCTATTTAAATTGCTTGTTTGTGTAATTTTTTATATTTATCCATTAATTCATGTCCTTTGACAGTCATCAATCCATACACAAAGTGTTCCATCAATTGGGTGTGCACTTCAATGGAATTGAATTTGTTCAAAGGAAATAGGTGAAGGTTAAATGGAATAAATACGGTTTCTAATCGAAATTTTGAAATGATATCAATGTCAAGGTCTTTTCTATAACATCCTTCCTCAATACCCTTCATTAAATTTTGTTTGATCAAAGAAAACAAAAATTCATCCTTATGATTTTTGATCATGTCAAAAGAAGATGAAAAATGTTTTTCCAATTCCATCATCGAATTTGGATTCATAGTTTGCGTCATTGCTTTCATATTCTCCATGAGCAAAAACATTTCGTGAATCGCATTTTCTGCTTTGGATTTACAGTCTTTGCAAGTAAGTTCATGGTCTTTTAATTCAAGGTTCACCACAGCCTTCACCAAATCATCTTTATCCTTATAATATTGATAAATGGTCTTTTTGCTGATCCCCAATTGATGGGCTAAATCGTCCATGGTCACCTGTCTTAAACCAGACTGGAGCATTAAGTCTCTTGCCTTTAAGAGTATTTTTGTTTGCATAGTTTCAGTTGAAGGCGCAAAACTATGAAAACTTTAGACGTTTTCATAGTTTCCGAGCATGAAATTTGTATTAATTATTGATAAATGGTCTAAATGAGTGAAATTTGTAACTAAATCAGCATAAAATGCCCAGTTTAAGGCAAAAACTTAACAGAAAACAGATTTTGGGCTTCATGGCTCAATTATTCTTTCAAGGGGTGGTGGTATTGGCACCCATAGGGGTGACGGTATGGGTGGTAGTAAGCCTTTTCAATTGGGTGGATAATTTTTTACCTAATTTATTAAATGTCATTTTTCCCGTTCAGTTTGCTGCAGTGAACGGACAAATACCAAAAGTAACAGGCCTTGGTTTTTTGGTTGCAATGGCGTTGGTATTAGTTGTAGGATGGCTGTCCTCATTATTTTTTGTAGAAAGATTGGTTTCTGTTTTTGATAAGGTGCTAGAAAAAACACCTGGCATTAAAATTATTTATTCCTCTGTTAAAGATTTCTTGGAAGCATTTGCAGGGAATAAGAAAAAATTTGATCAACCTGTTTTAGTGAATGTGGATGCGACCGATGTTTGGAGAATTGGTTTCATCACACAAAATGATAGCGCGCATTTTGGATTAGAAAATTTTGTTACAGTTTATGTACCGCATTCTTATGCAATTTCTGGCATCACTTATATTGTTGCACCAACAAGAATAAAAAAATTACCAAAAGGCCTTGGTGCCGCAGAAGCTATGAAGTACGTGGTTTCTGGAGGTGTCACCACAATGGATGAAACTGAAGGCGAATAATCTTTCAAATAATAGTTCATGCAATTACATAATTTTAATTCAGGCCCTTCTATCTTACCCAAAGAAGTACTGGATGATGCGGCAGCAGCCATTCATAATTTTAATGGAACAGGTTTATCTATTTTAGAGATAGGACACAGAACCACGCATTTTGTGGCGGTTGTAGAAGAAGCAAAACAAATCGTAAAAAGATTGATGGGTATTGGTGACGATTATGAAGTGTTATTTTTACAAGGAGGTGCGACAATGCAGTTCATGCAAGTGCCCATGAATTTATTAGATGAAAACGGATTAGCTGCAATTTGTGACAACGGCGTTTGGGGACATAAAGCAGTGAAAGAAGCACAAATTTTTGGACCAGTCAAAGTGGTATCAGATACCACTGCAGACAAGCATACCTATATCAATAAAGCCCTTGAACTGCCTGCCAATACCAGTTATTTGCATATTACGACCAATAATACCGTGGAGGGAACCCAATGGCATAGCTACCCACAGCTTGGTGTGCCATTAGTGGGCGATATGAGTTCGGATATTTTTTGTAGACGGACTTCATTTGATCAGTTCGATTTAATTTATGCAGGCGCGCAAAAAAATATGGGTGCAGCAGGTGTGACAATGGTCGTTGTTAAAAAATCGATGCTAGGAAAAACGAATAGACAAATCCCTGCAATTTTAGATTATCAAAAACATATAGAAGCAGGTTCTTTACTAAATACGCCACCAGTATTTTCGATTTATGTAAGCTTGCTCACATTAAGATGGATCGAAAAAGAAGGCGGATTGGTAGAGATGGAAAAAAGAAATACGGCCAAAGCAAATTTATTATACAACACAATAGATGCTTCTGAACAATTTTATTGTCCTATTGCAAAGGAAGACAGAAGCATTATGAATGCAGTTTTCTTTTTAAAAGATCAAACAAAAGAAGCTGCTTTTTTAAACTTGTGTAAGGAAAATGGGATGATTGGAGTTAAAGGTTATAGAACAGTGGGTGGGATTAGAGTAAGCATGTACAATGCAATGCCTATCTCAAGTGTAGCCGCATTTTGTGACTTAATGAAAGCCTTTGTTTAAATATATTTTAGTAAATTTTTTTTATTTTTTAACGAATCAATGGTCGTCAAGTAGGCTATATTCGACAAAATGAACGATATTTGTCTTCATGGCAAAAATCAGTCCCTTTGAAGCATTGCGTCCTCAGCCACAATTAGCGAAGCAAGTAGCAAGTAAACCTTATGATGTTTTAAATAGCGTAGAAGCAAAAGCGGAAGCTGTTGGAAACGCATATTCTTTTTTACATATCACCAAGAGTGAAATTGATTTACCAGAAACGGTAGACATCCATAGTCAACAAGTCTATGATATTGCATTGGATAATTTAAATGCATTCATGCAAAGAGATGTGTTGTTTAAAGAATCAAAACCATGTTATTATATTTATCAATTAATCATGGATGGTCGTGCACAAACTGGATTGGTTTGTGTGAGTAGTGTAGATGATTATGAAAATGGA
>CALPJR020000061.1 GCA_943323935.2 Bifidobacterium breve | reverse complement strand
TTAAATATGGGTGGGATTGCTAATTTTACTTATTTGTCAGCAGGATGTAGTTTAGACCAAGTATTTTCAACAGATACAGGCACTGGTAATACATTAATGGATGCCTATACAAGAGCTCATTTTGCACCACTAGCATATGACAAAGATGGGTCAATTGCAGCAGCTGGAAAAATCAATGCAGCTTTATTAGCCGAACTAAAAGCACATTCGTTTTTTACCCTTGACTTACCAAAAACAATTGGCCCAGAATTATTCAACTTAGCATTTTTAGCTAAAGCACAAATAGCAAGTCATACAGTAGACTTGTCTAAGGAAGATGTGATGGCCACTTTAAATCGCTTTTCTGCAGAAACCATTGCAGACTGCATTCAATCTAGTATTCCTGCTGGAACTAAATTCAATATGTATAGCAGTGGAGGAGGGATGCATAATCCGGTATTGATGGGGCATTTAACTAGTTTATTACCCGATGCAACATTGTATTCTTCAGATATGATAGGCATTAACCCAGATGCGAAGGAAGCCATTTTATTTGCTTTATTAGCCAATGAAGCAGTAGCTGGAACCCCTTTATTTGCAGGAGGCCATGCGACTAAAATCCCAATTACCATGGGGAAGATCAGTTTCCCTTCATAGCTTTATCTTTTTATTTAAAATGTATTTCCCTATTTTAATTTAAATAAAAACTTCTGAAAAAATAAAAAAGCCCTCCCAAACTGGGAAGGCTTTTTGCTTATGGGGGCAAGCAAAATTTATTTTAACTGAAAAGCTTCAATGGATTTTTTTACAGATCCATGAGTGCTTAAAAGTTCAGCTGCTTTTGTTGCATCAATTGAATCTAATTCGTCTACGATCATTTTTACACCACGATCAAATAATTTTTGATTCGTTAACTGCATATTGACCATTTTATTTCCTTTGATACGACCAAGTTTTACCATGACAGCAGTTGAAATCATATTGAGTACCATCTTTTGTGCGGTACCACTTTTCATTCTCGTACTACCAGTAATAAACTCAGGACCCACCACCACTTCAATAGGGAAGTCAGCATGGGCAGACACTGGACTATTTAAATTACAGCTAATACTACCTGTTGTAATTCGATGTTGTCTACAAGCTTGTAAGCCACCAATCACATAAGGGGTGGTTCCACTTGCAGCAATACCTATTACAACATCTTGATTGCTAATATTAAAATCCAATAAGTCTTTCCAAGCTTGTTCCATATCGTCTTCGGCATTTTCGACAGCCTGAAACATGGCTTGGTGTCCTCCAGCTATGATCCCAATCACTAAGTCATTTGGTACACCAAAAGTGGGAGGGCATTCACTTGCATCTACTAAACCTAGTCTGCCACTCGTTCCTGCCCCGATATAGAATAGGCGTCCCCCATTCGATAACTTTCCCACTATTGAGTCTACCAAAGTTTGAATTGTTGGAATAACTTGTTCGACCGCATAAGCCACTTTCTTGTCTTCTGCATTGATATTTTGTAAAATCTCAGTGGTACTGAAATTTTCAATATGATCATAGTTAGAATTCGATTCTGTAATACGTATAAATGACTTATCCATTCAATTCTTTTTTTAATTAAAAACTAGGGTCTGACGGTGTGTTTGGATTGCCATCTCTTTCTCTAAATGGATAAGGGAAAAAGTTTCTCTTTCTTTCAGTAAGAGGTCTTCCAAAACGACGCATATCTTCTAGTTTCAAACCTGACATATACAATTCGATACATCTGTTTTTGTAGATCTCATCAAGAATTTCGGTAGATGTACTCGCTGTAGAAGCGGTCAATCCAGCACCAACTTTGAATAAATCTGCAGCAGCAGTTTTAGTGATGACTTTATTTAACTCAGCCAATGCGCCTGTTAAATTATTTGTTCTTGCCATTGCTTCAGCTTTGATTAGCATGATTTCACCTGGTAAGTAAATAGGGATGGCAGTGGTTGTGCTGTTATAAAATCCATTGATTCTATACCTTGGAGCAATAGTGGCATTGATTGAAGTATAAAATCCTATACGACCATCAGTTAATGCTGGAGCTAATGTTGCAGGTAGACCTAATGTAGAATCAATTACTTGAAAAACATTATTTGTTGCTGTTGCAGTTGTAAAAATTGGGTTTGTACTAATTGCATCATAATTAAAAGTAGATCTTTTTGTAAGGTCTACTAAATTAGCTGCAGTTAGTGCATCTGCATTTTTGCCTGTAAACAATAAATACCTTGCTTTAAGTGCATTTAAAGTATTTACGTAATCAATACCTGGAGTTGCATCAGATAAATAGGTAGCACTTACAGGAGTAGAACTAATAGTACTTAAAGCACTATTGATTACGGCAATAGCAGCGTCAAATCCTTCTGTACGACTTCTGAACTTTACATTCGCACCTATGCCCTCTGGTACTTGTTCCCAAAACATAGAAAGTGTTCCCAATGCCAATGCTTTCAAGATAGAAGCATGTGCAATTAAACCACTTGCATAGCCTTTATCATTTACATTAGCAGCTGCAGCAAGCACTGTATTCGCATCATAGATCACTTTATTAGAGTTGGTCCAAATATTCGCTAAAACAGTATTGGTATTATCTACCGTACTTCCACCTCTGCTAAATTGAAACTCCGCTACATTACCAGCGTTCATTAAAATAACTTCATTGGTTGCAAAACCATTTGCTGTTACCACGCCATAAAGCACACTAGCGCCACCAAAAGAATAAACCCTTTGAGCACCAATGTTCACTCCCACTAAACCTCTTGCAGAACTAAACACCTGATCGGTGGTTGGCGCATTCGGGTTTGGGAAATCTTTCTTACAACTAGCAAGGGACAGTATCCCCAGTAAGAAAGCGAATTGATATATATATTGTATCTTTTTCATTTTTCTTGATTTATTGAATTAAAGATTAAAAATCAGCTTTGATACCAAAACTGAAAGTACGAGGGATAGGTGTAGCACCAAAGTCAATACCTCTTAGCAAGGTGCTTTGACCACCAGAGTTAACTTCTGGATCGTATCCATTGTAATTATCCCATGAAATAAGATTTCTTCCGCTAAAATTAATGCTAAGGTTATTGATGAATTTTAATTTACCAACATTATAGCTCACAGATAATTCACGCAATTTTACAAATGAACCATCATCTACTCTCCATTCTTCAATTGCATAAATACCGTTGATATAACCTCTTGGTAATATACCTCTTTGCTCTTTTTCAGCTTCTTTACCATTACCAACACCTTGTCTAGTTCTGAAATCGGCATTGAAAACATCTACGCCTTGAACCGCATCTAATTGAGCACGGAAATTCCATTTCTTGTAACTTACTTCATTCACTAAACTTGCTGTGTAATCAGGATTAGGGTCACCAATTACTCTTCTCAAAACATTACCTGAATTATTTAAATTTTCGGTAGGATTCAATACACTAGTTTGCGTACCTCTTGCAGTTTGTGGAATATTTGCTGCATTCACAATAAATGTGCCATCTGCATTTCTAGCAAAATAAGTACCATAGAAAATGCCGATTGGTTGACCTTCAACGATACCAATTGGTGTTCCAGAATTTGTAGAGAATAGTGTTAAAGCTTGTCCTATTTTAGTTGCTTTATTTCTGTTTCTATTGTAAATAGTGGTCATTTCCCATTTCAAATCTTTATTTTGAACTGGAACTAAGGTCAACATAACCTCATAACCTCTGTTTTCTAATGCACCAAAATTATCTAACAAACTAGCAAATCCATTGGTTGGAGCTAATTGTCTGTTGATTAATAAGTCGGTTACTTTTTTATTGTACACGTTCACTGTCAATCCAATTCTGTTATTCAACATACCTAAATCAAGACCATATTCAATCTCTGATTGTCTTTCTGGTTTTACATTTTCATTTGCAAGTGTTGAACTTGAGTTTAATGCACTTCTGCCTAAGAAAGAGTTTGAGCTATATGTGTTGAATCTTGAATAAGCACCAATACCAGTAAGGTTTCCACTTTCACCATAAGCTAATCTAACTTTTACTAAATCAAATGCTTTAGCAATAGCTAATTCATTCCAAAAATCAGTACTAGAAATTACATAACTCGCACTTGCTTTTGAATAAATTTGATTGCGTTGGTTCGCACCAAACACGCTAGATGCATCACGACGTACAGCACCTGTCAAGAAAAATTGATTCTTGATCTTAAAGTTTTGTTGGATGTATAAGCCAGAAATTGAAATCTCACTACGATCATCTACACCAGGTAATGGGGTAGAAGCACCGTTTACTGTCTCAATGAAAGGCGCAAAACCTCTACCTTGAATTAAAGCGTAGTTGCTTTTTTCGTACTGTTGAGAGAAACCAACTTGAGTAGTAGAATTAAAGTCTTTAGTGATTTCTACTGTATAATTTCCAGTTAAATCATGGTTGATTTGGAAGAAATTATTTGTACCAACACTTGAGTAACCATTTTGTGTAGGATCTAAAGTTGGACCACCACCAAAGAAACCTGGACTTGCATTGTATGCAAATGGAGGAATATAAGTGGTTCCGTTTTGTGCATAATTATCAATACCCATTAAGTAATCAAAAGTCAAACCTTTTGCAGCTTTCATTTTCATTCCAAAGCTTCCAATCAAACGATTAGTTGTTTGTCTTTGTTTGATATCTTCTATAACAGATACAGGGTTTACTCTACCTCTTTCACCAACTGCTTTAATATTACCATTGGCGTCTCTAGTCCATATATCATGGAAGTTACCAATAATGGTCACAGAGTTCGTAGGAGAGAAGAATGATTGTCCATCCGGCTTTTCATTTGCAGATGAATTGGTATAGTTTAATCCCAAATTCATACTCAACCACTTATTGATCACTTGATCAATATTGGATCTAAAGCTGAATCTTTGAAAATCTGTATTTTGGATGATACCTTGATTGTAAAAATAAGATCCACCAAAGTAGTATTTTGTTTTATCATTTCCGCCACTTACTGAAACAGTGTTATCTGTACCAGAAGCATTGCGGAAAATATAATCTTGATAATCATAACGAGTTACACTAGTTGTATTAGTTGCAGCTGGCGTTAAGATATCTTGTGTCAATGCGCCTGGACCATCTGTTGGGCCACCGAATTTAACAGGAGAATTATTCACATCTAATTTTTTTCTTAAGTTACTGTTCATGTAAGTTGTTGAGAAACTTACTTTAGCAGCACCTGATTTACCTCTTTTTGTGAAAATTTGAATCACACCGGCATTCGCTCTACTACCATAAGTAGCAGCAGCTGCAGCGCCATTCAAAACTTCAATTCTTTCAATGTCGGCAGGGTTGATGTCCACCATTCTGTTTTGGCCAATGCTTCCAACAAAATTACCACCATCATAGTTGCTAGAAGTATTCGTAACTCTGTTGGTTGCGTTGTTAATGATTACTCCATCAACAATATACAAAGGCTCAGAAGAAGATAATACAGAACTGATACCTCTTAAACGAACAGACATACCACCAGCAGGATCTCCACTGTTTTGGATAATTTGCGCACCGGCAGTTTTACCTTGTAAAGCTGCTAATACGTTTCCAGTAGCACCTTTGGTTAATTCATCCGCATTCACACTACTAATATAGCTTCCTAATTGACGCTTAGTCGTTCCTGCAGATGTACCAGTAACCACTACTTCATCCAATTTTGAATATTGTTCTGTTAAAACAATGTTCAATCCAGTAGCCATTTTACTTGGATCCACATTCAACTCTTGTGTCTTAAATCCAACCCCGCTTGCTACCAATGTAATAGCGTTGTTGTTATTTAATTTTAAAGAGAAGCCACCAACGTTATCAGAAGTTGCACCATTACGTGTCCCTTTGATAACAATTGAAATCCCTTCAATTCCGCTGTTGTCTTTTTGATTCGATACTTTACCGCTAATAATTGTTTGGGCAATTGTGTCGATACAAAAACCAGACAGCAAAACCAAAATCATCATAAGC
>CALPJR020000060.1 GCA_943323935.2 Bifidobacterium breve | reverse complement strand
TTTTTCACTTTCAGGCTTCGCTTGTGAAATTAGAATTTTCTTAATGGGCTTAGTTGCGGTTGCCTTTTTTTCTCCACTCATTTCTTTTGCCATTTTAAACTTTCTACTTTAGTAAGTTCCTCCAAAATATTGCACAATCAATTTATATAGAATCAACAGTGGTATTATTTCGAAAGCACAAAGGTAAAGAAAAAAATGAAAGGAAGAGACATGTAATTTGTTCCTAACAGATGTTAATGAAAACAAGTACCTATATAGCATCAAAAGGGCCATTAAAAAGCCTGCCCCCCATATCGCAAAAGGATGCAATACTGGCCTTGCGAATGCCAAGATAGCAATGAAAGGTATGAAAAGGATGCCTAAGACCTTATTGATCATGAAAACTACAAAAATATAGGTTTGAACAAGTTCAATCGTATTAAAAATATAGCCAGCAAAAGTTAAACAAATGAACTTCCCAATATACAATCCCAAAAAGAACAAACACATATACAAAAAACCTTCCCAAAAATTGATGGGTAATAAATGGGCATTAAAAATGATCAATGTCGCTAATAATGAAAAACTCATGACAAAACCAATATTCATTATAAACGAAGCCAAGCTATTATGTAAAAGTTGTTCTCTATTTTGCATCATCCTTATAGAGGATTGACTAAACTGACTAAAAAGTTTAACAATATACTGTGGTGTAATTTGAATGATAAAACCATATAAAAAAAGCAAACCAATCACTGCATAAAAAAGTATATCCTTGTCTGGCAAAGCAAATTTTTGTTCAATCTTATACAGTACATCCCCTGCATTAGATAAGGTCGCTTTTTGATTATACAATTGATACGCATTCTTTTTTTGTGTAAAGAAGTTGAGGTATAATTTGAGTACATTGAAACTACTATCTTTTGGATCTCTTGGAATAGATTGTAAATACCAGGCATCAGCTTGGATGAATGTTTTTGGTATGACTGGCATATACTTTACCCATAAAGTATCTTTAACCAATAAACTATCTTGTACAATTAAGCTTGTATCAGTTGCAAGCAAGACAGTATCTTTTTGATTTGTTTGCTTCACAAGGGTAAAGCTGGACAATACAAAGAGTCCAATGAAGGCAAAGGAAAATTTCTTTAGTAGTGCTAACATCTGATGCAAAAATAAGTATACTAATGCAGAATTAAAGAACAATGCCTAGCTTTGTTGGTAATTCTACTTATGGCAGGCATCTATCTACATATTCCTTTTTGCAAAAAAGCTTGTCATTACTGCAATTTTCACTTTTCTACGCAGACTGCAGACATCCAACTTTTTGTAGATGCACTCATTCAAGAAATTGAACTTCAGAAAACCTATATCAAAGAGCCAATTAAGACCATCTATTTTGGTGGGGGGACGCCTTCCCTTCTTGAGGAAACACAATTAACAGCTATAATGGCTAGTATTCATGCGCATTTTGATGTAGCCGATTTAATTGAATGCACATTAGAAGCCAACCCGGATGACATGAGCCCAAGCAAATTAGCTGCATGGAAAAAGATAGGTGTCAACCGTTTAAGTATTGGAATACAAAGTTTTCAGGCCAGTGCTTTGACATGGATGAATCGCGCGCATTCAGTGGAACAATCACATGCAGCAATTCAAATGGCGCTGAATGCAGGCCTTCATAATTTAAGCATTGATTTGATTTATGGCACCCCTAGTTTATCGGACCAAGCATTGATAGCCGACTTAGATTGGATAGCACATTACCAAATCAAACATGTCTCCTGTTATGCTTTAACAGTAGAAGATAAAACTGCATTAAAGAAAAGTATCGAAAAAGGAGAGATAGAAAATGTAGATTCAGAAAAACAGGCCAGGCATTTTGAAATCGTATGCGCTAGATTAAAGGCAATGGGCTTGGATCATTATGAAATCTCAAATTTTGCAAAGCCTGGATATCAAAGTCAACACAATAGCAATTATTGGTCTGGGGAAACCTACCTTGGACTTGGCCCATCGGCGCATTCATTCAATACAATTTCAAGACAATGGAATATTGCAAACAATGCATTGTATATAAAAAGCATTGCGCAAGGACAATTAAATTTTGAGATTGAATTGCTCACAGAAGCCAATCGCTACAATGAATATATGATGACTAGTTTAAGACGGATGGAAGGATTTGATCTTGAATTGATAGCAGCAAAATTTGGGAAGCGCTTTTACGATCATAGTATGGCAATGATAAAAGAAATGGACGCTAAAAACATTTTTAATCAAAATGGAAAACAATACAGCTTAAAAGACGATGCAAAATTTCTGGCAGACGGGATTGCTTCAGATTTCTTTATACTAGAATCTGCTCCAAATTCTTAAAAGTAAGATCGGGTGACGCACCCTCCCATAGTATTTGATACACTGCATCCATGATAGGCAGCTTTACTTTCAAGCTTTGATTCATGGTATGTATACACTTACTTGCATTGTAACCTTCTGCCACCATATTCAGTTCTAATTCTGCTGCTCTTACGGAATATCCTTTACCAATCATATTTCCAAAGGTTCTGTTTCTGCTATGTAAAGAATAACAAGTCACTAGCAAGTCGCCTAAATAAACAGATGCATTGTGGTTCATCAAGGCTGCTCCACTTGATTCCTTAATGGCAATTTCTTTTAATAATACTTGCATTTCATTGGCACAATTTGCAATAAATACACTTAAAAAATTATCTCCATATTCCAATCCATGTGCAATACCCGCACCAAGGGCGTAGATATTTTTTGCCACACCAGCATATTGAACCCCTATCACATCCATATTGACAATGGTATTGATATACTCTGATTTAAAATAACTTGCAATATTTGTGGTTGCTGTTTCATCCAAGCCAGAAAATGTCAAATAAGACAATTGCTCAGCTGCAACTTCCTCTGCATGGCTTGGCCCTAATAGGGTAAAGTATGATGAAAGTGGAAAATTAAATTTTTGCGCAAGCCAATCATTCAATAAAATATTATGCACTGGCAATACCCCTTTTACTGCAGACACGATTAACTTATCTTTAAAGTCATCCGATTCTAAGGATGTAAGCGTTGTTTCAATATGGATGGAAGGGACGGCAATAATGATGATATCCGACTGCGCCACCACCAATTTGATATCGGTGGAAAAACTAATTTTTTGTAAGTCAAAATAAGCATTTCTTAAATAATGCGGATTGTGCTTGCGTTTTTCAAAATAATCAATATTGGACTGTTGTCTAAGACACCAATTAATATGATGGCCATTTTCTGTTACAATCTTTGCAATCGCTGTAGCCCAACTTCCGCTACCAATGATACCAATTCGCTTTTGTTCCATTGTACAAACATAAGAAATTCATAAAAAAAAGGGGCGCATTTTTTATATGCGCCCCTTTTTTAAGGTCAATTTTATGTTTCCCCTTACTTTTTCTCTTCAAATAACTTTTCTTTAGTAACTACTTTTACCAAAGAACCCTCTTTTAATGTCTTGCTAACGATACTATAAGGTCCTGTGATTACTTGGTCTCCCACCTTTAATCCAGCCACTTCGATATAGTTTAAGTCCTGAATATCTGTTTTTACTTTAATCATTTTCACCTTATTATCTTTTTGCAAGACAAAGACCACTTCATTTAATTCTTGCTCTTTTACAGGTTCTTTTTCTGTGTTATTATTTGAAGTGCTAGACACTTTGGTATCTTTTCCTTTACCATCACTGTCTCTTGTTGTCACTGCATTCAATGGAACCGTAATCACATTCACTTTAGACTTGGTTTGAATGTCTGCACTCGCAGTCATACCTGGTCTAAATGGAAATATGGCATTCTCTTGAATTAAGTCTGCATAGCTATCCGTTAATAAACGAATATGCACTTTATAATTTGCTACTTCAGCAGCCGAACTGATGCCTGATGCTGCAGTGATAGGGTTCGCAATCTTATATACAATCCCTTTGAATTTTCTATTATTATAAGCATCTACTTCTACCAAGGCCGTATCTCCTAATTTCACTTTAGTGATATCATTCTCACCCACATCTACTCTTACTTCGATGCTCTTCATATCCGCCACACGCATCATTTCGGTACCTGCCATTTGCGCAGTTCCAACAACACGCTCTCCTTTCTTTACATTCATCAAACTAATGATGCCATCCATTGGAGATACAATGGTTGTTCTAGCTAAGTCTTTTTCTGCTCTAGCCAATTGTGCTTTCACACCTTGCACTTGCGCTTCTCCACTTTTAATTGACTCTTTAGCTGCATTGTAACTAGATTCAGCGGAACGGAAAGTTTGTTCTACTTGCTCGTATTCTGCTCTTGATACAATCTTGTCTGCAAATAATTTTTTATAACGCTCATAAGCTGCTTTTGAGCTTTCGTATCCATTTTTTAAGCCACTCAAATTTGCTTTTACATTTTCGTATTGTGCTTTCACTTGATTCACCGAAGCAGTTACTTGATCTCTTTGAGAAGAGTAAATGTCTGCATAGATCTTAGCTAAAATCTGTCCTTTAGTTACTTTTGCGCCCTCTTCTACAAATAGGCTCACGATCTCTCCAGAAATATCTGGACTTACTTTTACTTCGATTTCTGGATACACTTTACCACTAGCATTCACCGACTCAGTGATGGTTCTTAGTTCCACCTTCTCTACTGTGACTTCGGTACCTTCGTCTTTACCAATGACACCTGCTTTTTTAAGTCCCACTAGTAAGACAACTAGAACTACAAAACCTACGATACCCCAAATAATTTTCTTATTCATTTTATTTATTTTACGATGCTTTTAAAAGATTAAAGAGAAAGTGCTTCTCCTTTATAAAACTCAAGTAATTTAATTCTAAACACATACTCATATTGAGCAGCCTTATAATTTACTTTAGCCTTTAAAAAATTATTTTGATTGTTTAATAATTCAATTGTACCCAATAAGCCTAATTCATAACGCTTTGTGGCAAAACTATAGGCCTTCTCTGCCGATGTAACTGCCTTTTGATTGGCGTTCAATTTATTAAATGCAACCACCGCATTGGTATAAGCTGCATAAATATCTTGCTTTAACTTTCTTTGCGCATTTTCTTGTTGTAAACTAGCAGACTGATAATTTAATTTTGACTGCTGGTAAGCTGTTTTAGATTGATTGGCGTTGAAAATTGGAATCGATAATTGAAATCCAAAATTCTGACCAAAGTTATTGTCTAATTGTCTGCCCCATCCTTTCCATATATTACTAAAATCTCTGTTAGCAGTAACTGAAGTGTACAAAGGACTTTGTACAAAATATTTAGCGGATCCTACAGTTACAAATGGACTAGTTGGTGAAATATTACTAAACCCTGCTGGCTCAATGCCACTGATATATTTAAATGCATTAGAGAAATTGGAACTCAAAGAATAGCCAAAGCTTAGCGTTGGATAAAACCCAGCTTTTGCGACCAATTGATTTTTTTCGGCTGCCTTTACTCTTAGGTTTGCTGCTTTGATATTAGGAAGATTTTGTTCAGCAACACCAAAGACATAGTCGGGTTGCAAGTCTGCAAAACCTTGTAATTTAATTTGATCCACTGGCTGAACATATACATCAAAAGCATCAGATGCATCTAAATTCAACAAAGCTTTTAAACTTAGTTTGCTTTGTTCTACATTAGAGATGGCTGTAATATAATTACTGCTATCATTTGCCAATTGGGTTTCTAATTCTAATAAATTTATTTCTGGCAACAGCCCAACTTCTACGCGCTTTTTTGTTGCAGCCAATTGTTCTGTTGTTTGTGCAATTTGAATTTTAGCTATTTCTGATTGTTCGATAGTAGATAAAACTTGTAAATAAAATGTAGCCACATTCACCGATATATCATTAGACGCGGATTTAAGATCTGCGATACTTGCTAACCAACTATAATTACTAGCAGCAGCTGTATTACTTAATCTGTTGTTATTGTATACTTGAACTCCACCATTCAATCCAAAATTATTATATAAAAATTGCGTGGTGGTGAAGGCGTTGGTCACAGGGTCAATTGAACGTCCTAAACGCATC
>CALPJR020000059.1 GCA_943323935.2 Bifidobacterium breve | reverse complement strand
TTGTTTTTTTAAAACATCATTGCTTGCAAGATATATGTGGCTTCTTAACATTGTTACAAAACTACAATTTTTTACAACTATATTTGAATAAGATTTAATGATTCATGCAACAAAAAAAAGTACTCATCGCGCCCTTAGATTGGGGACTTGGTCATGCAACAAGATGCATCCCGGTGATTACTGCTTTGCTTGAACTTGGCTATCATGTAACGATTGCTACAGAAGGTGCTCATGAAATTATTTTAAGAGAAGCCTTTCCCAATTTGACTTTCCTTAGATTAAAAGGATATGGTATTCGTTATTCTAAAAAAGCATCAGGGTTTGCATTTAAAATGTTGGTGCAGGTTCCACGCATTTTGTACAACATCTTTAGAGAGTTTTGGTGGTTATATACAACAAATCGACACCAAAAATTTGACTTGATCATTTCTGATAACAGACTGGGGTTTTTTCACTTAAAAACGCCTTCGGTATTTATAACACATCAGCTGAACCTTCAAACCCCTTTTAGCTGGACAACCATTTTATTACAGTGGGTGCAGTATACCTGGTTTAAGCTTTTTTATACCATGGTATGGGTGCCAGACATGCAAGGCGAACAAAGCCTTGCTGGTATTTTAGGAAATCCAATATGGAAACCATCGGTATCGGTTTGGTATATGAATTGCCTGTCTAGGTTAAAGGCCTATGCAAGCTATCCGGTAAATGAACAGCAGCCAGACAATGTATTTATAGGCATCCTGTCTGGGCCAGAGCCACAAAGAAGCATTTTTCAGGAAATCTTGTGGGTAGAAGGCAATGGGCTCCATCTACCTTTTAAACTCATCGCTGGCACGGCGGACCAAGCCCATAACCATGCTGTTTCTGCCTATGGGTCTATTGTGCCACATCTAGGAGGTCCCGATTTGGTCAAGGCGATTAAAAATGCAAAATATATCATTAGCCGTGGAGGTTATACGAGCTTGATGGAACTGATTCCGTTGAATAAGCCCTTGATATTAGTACCCACGCCTGGGCAAACAGAGCAAATCTACTTAGCCAAAAGATGGCAAGAAAAAGGCTGGGCAATTGCCTATGATCAAACCGAATTTCATCTTGAAACAGCCTTAAAAGCAGCTGACAATTTTAATTACCAACCCATCCCTTTTATCCCCTTTACAAAAGAAGCATTGGAAGCAACATTAAAGCAAGTAAATTTGTAGTATGGGTGTACAGAAAACAGGAGAAGGGATTTTTGAAAATTTATCCAACTACTTAATCATTGATGTTCGAAGTCCTGATGAGTATGCACATGCACATATCCCAAATGCTTTTTCACTTCCACTTTTTACCAATGAAGAGCGCGCAGAAATTGGAACGACCTATAAACAAAAAAGTAGAGAAGCCGCTATTAAATTAGGTCTTCCTTTTTTTGGGAACAAGATGCAAAACATGATTGAACAAGTTGAGGGATGGGCTGCTAGCTATGAAAAATCAAATGGCAATAAACCAACTATTTTAGTACACTGTTGGAGAGGCGGTATGCGAAGTGCTGCCGTTGCTTGGTTATTAGATTTGTATGGTTTTAAAACCGAACAACTTACTGGAGGCTACAAGGCTTATCGCAATTGGGTTTTAGCGCAGTTCGAAAAAAATTATTCCATGAAAGTGTTGGGTGGATATACGGGATCGGGTAAAACTGAAGTCTTATTACAATTACAAAAAAGTAAACTCCCTGTTATTGATTTAGAAGGATTGGCCAATCATAAAGGATCTGCATTTGGTGCACTTGGACAAAATGAACAGGCAAGCCAAGAGCAATTTGAAAATAATTTAGCGGGGGCTTTGTTTCATATAAGTGCAGCACATACTTGTTTTTGGATTGAAGACGAAAGCCAAAGAATAGGAACCAATATGTTGCCAATTACTTTTTTTAAAAATATCAGAAACAGTATTTGTTATTTTATTGATATCCCTTTTGATGCTCGTTTGCAATTTATTGTTGAAGCTTATGGCAAGTTTGCGATAGCTGATTTAATCGCAGCCACTTTAAGAATTCAAAAAAGATTGGGGGGATTAGAGACAAAAACTGCGGTCAATTTCTTGGTTGAAAATAATATCGAAGCTGCTTTTTCTATTTTATTAAAATATTATGACAAGGTCTACTTAAAAAATATTGAAACCGCTGCGATTCCAAAATTCAAAATTGAAAAGATAGAAGCAGCAGAGGTAAATGCTATTGTAAACGCAGGTCTATTCATGCATCTTTAAATTAAACATATGTTACAAAGATTTTTAGCGTGGTGGTTTTTTACAGTGAGGGGGTGGAGAACAGAAGGTAATTTTCCTTATACCCTTAAGCAGTCTGTAATCATTGCTGGACCCCATACCCATAGTGTGGATTTTTTTCTTGGTTTGGCAGTCCGCAAAAAAATGCATTTTGAATTTGTGCAGTTTTTAGGTAAAAAAGAGCTCTTTAACCCTATTACTGGGTGGTTTTTTAGGCTTTTAGGCGGACATCCTGTGGATCGACACAAAAAGAGCAATATGGTAGATCAGGTGGTGGCACTATATCGCCAAAACGAACGCTTTCATATTGCGCTTTCCCCAGAAGGCACGCGGACAAAAGTCCTTAAATTCAAAACAGGCTTTTACCATATTGCTAAAAACGCTGGGGTGCCTATTTTGATGGCGGGTTTTGATTTTGGCAATAGACGTGTGGTTTTTGCAGAGCCATTCTATACAAGCAATGACGAATCTGCCGATTTACGCTTTATTGTCAATTTTTTTAAACAATTTGAGGGCTATGTTCCCGAATATGGCATCACAGACGATATAGTTTGTTAAAAACATGTGATTTTTCATTTTTGTTTTATTCCTATGCCGTAGTTTCCTATTTTTGTCACAGCAATAACTTGATTATTCATTTATAAAAACAGACTTAACATGAAAAGTAAAATTTTTTTAGCGCTCGCTCTTATAAGCTTAGGTGCATTCTCTTGCGTTAGCCCTAAAAAATTACAAGAAGCAGAAGCTAAATATGGTCAATTAAACGGCGCATATGCTGACCTTCAAAGTAAATACCGCGATGCACAAGATGCAACTTCAAAAGCGAAAAATGATGCGGATAAAATTTCGGCTGAAAGAAAATCTTTAGAAAATCAAATTGTTGATTTAAATAAGCAAATCGACTTTTTAAAACAAAACAACAATGTAGTTTTAAGTCAACTTAAAGACATGTCTGTTGTAACAGGTGCTCAAGCAGAAAGTATCAAAAAATCTTTAGACAATATTGGTGCAAAAGATAATTATATCCAAGGTTTACAAAGTTCGATGGCGCGTAAGGATTCAATCAACATGAACTTGGTGATGAACTTGAAAGGCGTATTAGGCGACTTAAATGATGAAGACGTAAATGTGAAAGTAGACAAGGGTGTAGTATACGTTGATATTTCTGATAAATTATTATTTAAAAGCGGAAGCTTTAATATTACAGACAAGGCTAAAACCGTATTGGGTAAAGTCGCTAAAGTATTAGCAGCACAGCCAACTATTGAATTTATGGTAGAGGGTCATACAGATTCTCAACAATTATTAGACAACGGCTCTGTATTAGAAGACAACTGGGATTTATCAGTAAAACGTGCAACAACAGTCGTGCGTATTTTACAAGATACTTATGGTTTAGATCCTAAGCGTATGACTGCAGCAGGTAGAGGTGAGTATGCACCGTTGGTTGAAAACGATAACGCTGCAAACAGAGCAAAAAATAGAAGAACAAGAATCGTGATCTTACCTCAATTGGATCAATTCTTTAAGTTATTAGAAAATAAATAGTCGTTTAAATAATCTTTATCCTTTTAAAGATTGATTGAACTTTCTATCAAGATTTTTTCAGGGCACCCAGCAACGGGTGCCCTTGTTTTTTAAATTCCTTTTTTGTCATTTTAGTTTTCCACTTGGTATATAATTGCAGCAAGTAAACGTATCTTCGCTGGATGCAACAAGCGTATTTAAACGGTTTAAATGAACAACAAAGAGAGGCCGTGCTTCATCTTAAAGGCCCCTTAATGATTATTGCTGGCGCAGGAAGTGGAAAAACAAAAGTATTGACTTCCCGTATTGCGCACTTGATGCATAGTGGTGTGGACTCATTTAATATTTTAGCACTTACGTTTACCAATAAAGCAGCGGCGGAAATGAAAGAAAGGGTAGAAAAAGCCCTTGGCAACACCGAAGCGCGCAATTTATACATAGGCACTTTCCACAGCGTCTTTGCGCGCATATTAAGAGCAGAAGCCTCTAAGCTAGGATATCCTCAGAGTTTTACCATCTATGATACAGATGATTCAAGGTCTGTGTTAAAGCAGGTCATCAATGATATGGGCTTGGACGATAAATTGTATAAACCGAATATCGTACACAATCGAATCTCATCTGCTAAAAACGCTTTAGTGGGTCCTGGCGAATATGCGATGGATAATTTTTTGAAGCAAGAAGATGCAAGATCTAACAGACCACAAATTGCAGAAATTTATGCAAGCTATGTGGCGCGATGTTTTAAAAGTGGCGCGATGGATTTTGATGATTTGCTTTTTAAAATGCACGAACTCTTACGTGACTTTCCAGAAGTGCTGCACAAGTACCAACATAAGTTTAAATATATTTTAATTGATGAGTATCAGGATACCAATCCTGTGCAGTATCAAATTGCAAAATTACTTGCAGCAGTGCACGAAAATCTTTGTGTAGTGGGTGATGATGCACAAAGTATATATAGTTTTCGTGGTGCTACCATCGAAAACATTTTACAGTTTCAAAAAGATTATGATGATGTCAAGTTGGTTAAGCTAGAACAAAACTATAGAAGCAGCAAGTCTATCATCGAAGTCGCTAATTTTGTGATCAAAAATAATAAAGGGCAGATTCCAAAAGAACTATGGACCGACAATGAAGAAGGCGATAAAATTAAGTTGGTCCGCACGATGACCGACAATGAAGAAGGAAAGTTTGTTGCAGATAGTATCCAAGAAAATAAATTAAGAAATCATTTTTACAATAAAGACTTTGCCATTTTATACAGGACCAATGCACAATCCAGGTCCTTTGAGGAAAGCTTAAGAAGAATGGGTATAGCTTATAAGATCTATGGTGGGCTTAGCTTCTATCAAAGAAAGGAAGTGAAAGATTTTATCGCTTATCTGCGTATTATTGCCAATACAAAAGACGAGGAAGGATTAAAAAGAATTATCAATTACCCCGTAAGAGGTATTGGTAAAACGACTGTGGAAAAATGTTTGGTATTAGCAAGTGAACAAAATATAACTTTTTTTGAAGTACTAGAAAAAGCAAAGGGATTTGGTTTTAAAGCAGGCACACTTACCTCTATAGAAGAGTTTGTGACCATGATAAAATATTTTCAAAACCTCTTAACAAAAAACAATGCCTACGATGTGGCAGTGCAGGTTGGTAAGAGCACAAATATGATTAAGGAACTTTTCAATGACAAGTCTACCGAAGGATTGGCACGTTATGAAAACGTACAAGAATTATTGAACTCTATTAAAGAGTGGACAGAAAGCCCAAGCAATGATGATGGTGAATTAGGAGATAAAAGTTTAGGCTCTTATTTACAACAGATTACTTTAATTACAGATGCAGACAACGACACGGGCAACGAAGACACTGTAAAATTAATGACCGTGCACGCCGCAAAGGGTTTGGAATTTGATTGTGTTTTTGTGGTGGGATTGGAAGAAACATTATTTCCAAGTGGCATGAGTGTGAATACAAGAGAGGAATTGGAAGAAGAGCGTAGATTATTTTATGTTGCTGTAACAAGAGCAAAAAAACATTTATGGTTGAGCTATGCCAACTCGAGGTATCGCTTTGGTCAACTGGTACAAAATGACCCTAGTAGGTTCATTGAGGAAATGCCAGAAGAAAAATTAGACAAATCAAGTGCAGGTGGTGGCGCAAGAAACCAATCAAGTGGATGGGGCAGCGCCTACGACAGAATGCACGGCGGTAATAAGTCGGGCTATTGGAATGAGTCCAAGCCAAAAGCCTCCAGCGATACCAAACCTAGCTACTTACCGGTTACGCCACCAAGT
>CALPJR020000058.1 GCA_943323935.2 Bifidobacterium breve | reverse complement strand
CTGTTACAATTTTTGCACTTGCAGTTGCTCCGAATGGAGTAAAAAGTGCTTCAAGATCTTCGCTAGTCATATTCCAGCTAAGATTTCCAACATAAATGTTCATGTTCTTTAAAATTAAGTGATCTAAATACCGATTGAGCAATATCGCTTTTTCGGACTATACGAAGATAGGTATATTTTATACACAAATACAGATTCTAATGTTAATTAAATTAATTATGAGTATAAATAGACCCAAAAACTAACAAAAAAGCCTTTCTGAGGTTTCAGAAAGGCTTTTTTGAGGTAGATGACCCTTAAAAAGGGTCATCTTATGACTTTGAATTAAGCTTCAGCTCCAATTTCGATATCGATTTCAGTCGTTTGACCGTTACCGAAATCAATAGTTGCTTTATAAGTTCCTAATTCTTTAATCTCGTCTTGAACAGTGATTCTTCTTCTGTCAATTTCGTATCCTTTTTGATCACGGATTGCAGCAGTTACCTGAATTGAAGTTACACTACCAAATATCTTATTGTTCGCACCAGTCTTAGCTGTTAATTTAACAGGACTAGCAGTTAAGACAGAAATTACTTTAGTGATCTCAGCTAACATTGCAGCTTCTTTCTTCGCCTTCACTTTTAAACGCTCTTCCAATTGTTTTAAGTTAGAAGGGATGGCTTCAATTGCATGTTTAGTTGGGAATAAGAAATTACGAGCGTATCCGTTTTTTACATTTACTAACTCATCTTTTCCACCTAAATTATCTACGTCTTTAATTAAAATTACTTGCATAATTGTTTTTTTAGTTCCCAAGAGCCCAGTGATAATGTTGTTTATGACTGTCACTCGCCTTGATGTTATTGCATCGCGAGATTAGGGATGGTTGACTAATTGTTTTATTTCAATAAATCTGTTACATAAGGTAACAAGGACATTTGACGTGCTTTTTTAACAGCGTCAGCCACCTTACGTTGGTATTTAAGTGAGTTTCCACTTAAACGACGTGGTAACATTTTACCTTGTTCGTTAATGAACTTCTTTAAGAATTCGATGTCTTTGTAATCTACATACTTGATACCATACTTTTTAAAACGACAGAATTTCTTCTTTGGTTTTTCCTGCTTAATCGCGGTTAGGTATTTGATTTCATTCTTTGCCATGTTGGTAAAAATTTAATTAAGCCTCAACTGCTTTATGAACAGGGAAACCGCCGTTTCTCTTAATGTGGTTATACTCAACTGCGTACTTGTCAAGTTTAGTAATCATGTGACGCATGATTTGTTCGTCACGTAAAAATTGAATTTTCAATTTTTCATTTACTGTAGGAGGTGCTGTGAATTCTAGTATCCAGTAGATACCAGTTGTTTTCTTATCGATAGGATAAGCAAGTGATTTTAAACCCCAAGGATTTGAGGCTACTGTGTCTCCACCATTTTCTTTGATGAAGTCTTGGTATTTTTTCTGAGCAGATTTAAAATCTTCTTCAGATAATACCGGTGTAAAAATCACCATTAATTCGTAATTGTTCATTACTTGAATTTTTTGGTTAAATAATTGGTTTTTCCCAGTGGACATCCTTATTCAGAATGAATCTGCCAAAACAGATTTGGGAGGGCGAAGGTAGGCTATTTCAGTGGATTTCCAGTCAAATTTGGCTTAAAAATTAGCGCTACCGGAAAATGGTCACTATACCCACCCCTAAACTGGTCCCCGTTCCAGGTTCTTTTGGGATATCCAGCGTATTTGCCTTGGCTTTCGACCATGTCGGTTGTTTTGTAAATGATTGATTTGTAATGAGTTAATGCAGATTTAGGTATTTTCCAATTACGACTCAACAAAATCTGATCAAAAAGGTTCCAACTGTCTCTAAATGCCAGACTTCCTTGTCCTTGCTTGTATAAGGTTAAAAATGGATTGTCCAGGTCTAAGGTGCGCAAACTTTTATTGGTTGGATTGTCGTTAAAATCGCCCATCACTATCCAATAGGCGTTTGGGTCGACCAATTGTATGCTATCCATAATCCGTTTACAGGTAGTGGCTGCCCAGATTCTATTTTTTTTTGCCAGGTTAGATCCGCCTCTTCTACTTGGCCAGTGGTTCACCAATATATAAACCCATTGTGCTTGTAATTGTCCTTTTACCAATAATATATCTCTCGTGGCATAATCTTGAAAATGATTGGCGTCTTTTAAAGAATAGGACTTGTATTGGTAAGGACTGAAAAAACGTGGCTGGTAAATCAAAGCGACATCAATACCTCTTGGATCTTTTGAATTAAAGTGGATGTATTTGTATTGGTATTTTCTTAGTGCATTGGACTGGATGACTTTATCTAGCACGTATTGATTTTCGATTTCTGCTACACCCAATAATGCCAACCCTTCTTTGTTGCCTAATTGCCCAAGTCCAAAAAGTACTTTACTCAGTTGCCCGGTTTTTTGAGCATACCTTGATGCGCTGTAACCCTTTGCACTATTAGGTAAGAACTCTTCGTCATTCACAACGATTTGATTCATGGTATCGTAAAAATTTTCACAATTGTAAAACGCCACCACTTGAGTAGCGTGCAATTGAATTTGAAAACAACAGGTTGTTAAGTATAAAAATATAATTAAGAGCAGCTTCTTTTTCAAAAACATTTTCTTTTCGGTTTGTCTATTTATCTCCCCATTTTTTTTACCACAATTGATTATTTTTTTATACATAATTTTTTATTTTTTTTTGAATGTGTTTTTTATAAAGGGATTTTATGAATATCAGTTTTTAAATAGATGGTTAACTGCGTATTTACCGAAAGAAATTGATTGAATAATAAATGCAAATTGCTTGCATGAATCAAATCTTGCGGCTCTGTTTTATTTTTATCTGTTACTTGAGTATATCTATTGCTCCTTTGTTTGCTCAAATTGAAAATGCGGATGCATTGCCCAAGCAATTTGATGCTTTGGGAGAATCGTCTATCTATTGGACACCTAATTTATTACAATCTAATAGTGCAGGATTGCATGATATGGCAAGGTTTCATGGATTTGCATTGAATTGGGTGCCAAGGGGATTGATCAGTAATAAAGGAAATCAAATGAATGGGATTGATTGGCGCACAAATTTAAATGGATGGGATCCCAACTTTGGTTATGCCGGTTTATATGCAGGATTCAAAACAATTGATATGAATACAGCTTACGGTTTGAGTTCCTTTGGATTGGGTGGTGCGTCAGGTAATAGTTTTATGTCTTCAAATGCTTCCTTATTTACAAAAATAAAATCAGTCAGTTCTGGCTTATCCAATGCAACAACCATGCAAGAAATTAGGTTGCAATGGCATACTGGACTTGTCAAAAAACGCTATTGGATCAATGTGGATGCAGTACTTCAAAAAACACCTTTAGGTTATTTAGCAAATGGTTTGAAAAATCGACAGGGCATTTTATTGAGTATTGAAAAATTGATTGCTGCAAATCGGCAATTGGGTTTTAGTTTTTGGTGGAGCCCTGTGCAGCAAGGTAAGCGCGCGCCCACAGTACAAGAATTATATACCCTGACAAAAAATACAATGTACAATCCTAGTTGGGGATGGTTGGATGGAAAACCTTTTTATGCCAACACCAAAAAAAGCAATGCGCCAGTAATGAGCCTGCATTATGATATTCGGACAAAAAAAGAAAACCTCATTCAATTCAATCTTGGCCTTGTTCTTGGAACACAAAGTTCAACGCAATTGGATTGGTCTAAGGCAGCAGATCCAAGACCTGACTATTATAAATATTTACCTAGTTATGCCATTGACGAGCAACTTAAAAAAAATTTACTGAATTGGTATGTCATCCATCCTGAATTCTTTCAGATTCAATTTGATCAATTAAAAGCAAAAAATCTTGCTGCATCAAATGGCGCTGCAAAATATATCATCAATGAACAGGTACAACAATTACAATTAATTCGGTTTTCAGCAATTTCGAATCATACAATAAGCGCTACAAGTAAATGGCATCTTGGTATAGCCATCCATTCGGATCAAATTGGATATAGCAATCAAGTGGCCGACCTTTTAGGCGCAAAGTATTACCTCAATTACAATAGTTGGGTGAATGATGATGGACTCGCAACTGCTTTTCAAAATGATTTGCAATTTCCTGATCGTAAAATAAAAGAAGGCGAGTCCTGGGGCGCGCATTATATTTTAAGCAATCAAAAAATAAGCACTTGGACTGCATTAAATGGGGCAACGCCTTTTTTAGAATGGGGACTTGGAATGCAAATGAACTATGATCAATTTCAAAGAAAAGGGATGAATCAAAATGGATTATTTCCCAATTTGTCAAAAGGCTTATCCGAATCCGCTTTATTCCCATCTTATCAATACCAAGCTTATCTACGTTATAAAATCAATGGCAGATGGTACTTAACCACTCGTTTGTTTCAGGAATGGGAAGCGCCAGATGCCTCGGACCTTTATACAGATCCTGCAAATCATGCGATACAAAATCCATTTCTTCTGCCTTTAATTCATTTGGGCACGGAAGTTAAACTACAATTCATGGGTAGTAATATCAAGGCCAGTGTAGTATATTTTGCGCAGTCTAATCAAAATGAACGGCAATATAAATTATTCTATCATGATTACTTCAATGCATTTGTAAGAGCAAGTGTTGGACAAATGCAATCCATGCATCATGGTTTTGAAACTTATCTAGAAACCAATTGGACCAGTCCTATACAATTTAATATTGGTAATAGTTTCGGCTGGTATACGATCACCAATGAGCCACTGTATGAAATCAGATTGGCGGATAATTTATATAAAGTACAATCTGGAAAACTATTATTAAAAAGCTTCCCTGCCACATCCCATGCTCAATCCGTGCAGGCGTTTACAATCAATTATCAACCTAGTTATTCAGTGCGCATCAGCTATACCACTTTGTATGCAAGTAGGCGTGCAATTAGTCATGATCTATTTAGAAGAAGTGATTGGGTAAAAGAAAATCAACCAACAAATGATTCATGGGAAACTTTATATACCCCTGTTTGGGCGCCCAATCAATGGATATCGAATTTATTTATTTCCAAAAACTTTCAAATTGCACCAAATGACAGGAAAATAAATTTAAGATTAACAAGCTCTATTCGAAATCTATTAAATGCATCTATTCCAAGTTTAATTTTTGAACAGTCGAGGTATGATTACAAAAATTTTAGTTTACAAAAATTTCCAGCAAAATATATTTATGATTTAGGTAGAACCTACACCATCGGGCTTCAGTTATCGTTTCTTTAAATCAAATCGCTTCAATTTTATTAAAAAATAATTTTATAAAATTCACATCAGTTTAAATCAATTCATTTTATTCCAATTCAATAGGCCATACCATTTTAATTCACTTATCAATTTATTTATGAAAAACAACCTCTCTTTTTTAGTCAACTTATTGGTGTTTCTGTTTGCCATATCTTCTTGTATGGCTTGTTTCAAGAAAGCCGCTTATGCCAGTCCAGTGCAAGGACAATGGAGCGATAGCCTAATTAGTATTAAGCAACTTAAAAGGTTGCATCTGACAGGCGCTGTTGAGCCTATTCAAAAGGAATGGATGCTTCAGGCGGTAGTCGTGGCTAATGATGAGTATGACAATTGGTATAAATCACTTGTCATTCAAGATAGTACTGGTGGAATCATGTTATTATTGGATGGTCAAAATCTTTTTCAAGATTATCCCGTTGGCACATTGATTCGTTTGCGCTTGAAAGATTTGCTCTTATCGGATTATCGTCGCATGATTCAATTAGTAGGTGCGGTAGATAGTAGTTCGGGCAGTTTGGTTACAGGAGGAATACCATTGCCTTTATTCAAGCAGCATATTCAAATTCTACAAGACAATTATCCGATCGTTCCAATTCAAGTGCAATTTAAAAACCTGCATGATTCCTTACAAGGACGTTTGATTCAAATCTCCAATATTGAATTCTCTGCCACCGATACAGCTCAAACTTTTGCGGATAAAAAAAATAAAATGGGTGCTAGCCGCGCCCTTAAATTTTGCACTGGGGGCACGATTTATCTTAGGACTAGCGGATATGCAGATTTTGCAGGTGGGGCAATCCCCAATGGAAATGGTT
>CALPJR020000057.1 GCA_943323935.2 Bifidobacterium breve | reverse complement strand
TGCTTTGATATTTTCTTGCTTGCAATAAGTCACAAAGGCCTTGTCTTTGATAGCTGCCAATGCACCTTGCATGGATACTGCCGATGGACCAGCGTTGGCCCAGGCCTGGAATTCATTCAATTGCTTAATAGTATCTGGATGCGCTAACACATAGCCAACTCTTGCGCCCGCCATGCCAAAGGTTTTAGAAAATGTTTTAGCAATGACTAAGTTTGGATAAGCGTCTATCATTTTAGACATAGAAGGCGTATCATAATAATCTGTATAAGCTTCATCTAGTAAAACAATGGTGGTGCTAGCTACTTTTTGAATAAAGCTTTCTAATGCACTTGTTGGACTCACTGTACCCGTTGGATTATTTGGATTACATAAATACACCATCTTTGTTTCTTGATCCATCGCATTCATTAATCCGTTTAAATCATTGTGCTTTGTTTCTGTCAAAGGAACTAATTTGGTTGGCAAACCCATGCGTCTTGCCGCAGGCATCCACAATTTAAAGGTTGGTTCAGACGCCACCACATTTCCCTTTTTATAAGCCGCCCATAATGAAACCACGCCTAATAATTCTGAAGATCCTGCGCCTAAAGCAATATGGTCTTTTGTATGACCAGTCATTTTTGCAATTGCTGTTTTTAATTCCGCATTCATATCCCATTGGTAGCGATTAGAAATGCCCACTGCGTCTATCATTGCTTGTTTCGCTAATGTAGATGGCCCATGGGGATTTTCATTTGATCCTAATCGAATCATACTACTTAGCATATTCGAACTATTCAAAGCAGATGGATTGAAATTCAAATTAGTATTGGATGCATTTGCAAAAAGTTCACGAGAAAATGAAAATGCAGCAATTGCAAAAGCAGATTGTTTTAAGAGTTGTCTACGTTCCATACATGTGGTTTTGTGGTAGCTTAAAGTTAAGTTTTATTTAATAAATGAATTCAGAAATAGACCTTATTTATTGTTAGCTTTACGATTCTAAATACCAAAAATGATTTATAAAATCGGCACTGTAGCTGGTCTTGCCACTTTTGAAATTTACGCCGCTATCCCTGCTGGATTTGCTTTTGGACTCTCCCCAATTGTTATATTCTTAGCGAGTTTAGTAGGTGGATTATTAGGCGTTTTTGTTGCCGCTTACCTGGGCGACAAAATAAAATCCTTGGTCAATCAATTTAGAAAAAACAAAGTCGAAAAAATTAAAAAAGAGCCTGGATTTGTATTGAAAATTTGGGAAAAATATGGCGTCATAGGACTTGGCTTATTGGGCACTATGACCGTAGGCGCGCCCATTAGTATTGGTATTGGCGTTGGCTTTAATGTACCCACTAATAAAATGGTATTTTGGTGTAGCTTGGGCGTACTTTTTCGTTGTGCCATCTTTACTGCCCTAGGACATTTTAGTATGCAACTATTATAAAGAGGCAATTTTAAAGTGCTACTCAGCTAGTTTAACTACTTACCAAAATTTTATATAAAGGGCAATCACCACGCCTAATACAAGCATGGCCATCGCTAAATGTGCGTTGGATAATTTAAATTGTCCCTGGTCTTCGGTAATCTCATTTTCATGTTTTTGTCCTTTCACATCCAATAAGCTTACAATTATAATAGCTAAAGTGGTGAAGCAAAATACCCAGCCCATTTGTATTAAATAAGGAATTTCAAAACTACCCGATGCAGTTGGATACGCTGTATACAATAAAGTATCGTTACCCATCCATCCAGGTAAGAATTTATCAAATACAATAGAGAGTACTACCCCTAAAAAGATACCTGTGATTGCTGCTTTCGAAGTTGCTTTTTTCCAAAAGAATCCTAACAAGAAAACCGGGAAGATCGCTGGAGAAATATAGCCCGTATATTTTTGGATAAATTCAAATCCGCCTTTGCCACCAATACCCAATGTATCTTTCCAGTTGATGATAATTGCTATCAATAATGAAAGCACAATAATCACCCTGCCTGTTGTAACAATTTTTTTATCAGAAGCCTCTTTATTAATATACTTTTTATAAATGTCTAATGAATAAATGGTCGAAATACTATTTGCTTTACCAGCCAATGATGCCACAATAGCTGCCGTCAAAGCCGCCATAGATAAGCCTTTTAGGCCCACAGGTAAAAATCCTACCACTGCACTATAAGCATTGTCTTGATTTAATACGCCGTTTGTCATCATCTGTGTTTGTAGTCCTCCATTTTGATACAATACATAAGCAGCGATACCTGGAACCACCACTAATATTGGCATCATCAATTTTAAAAAGGCAGCAAATAAAATACCTGTTCTGGCTGTTTTTAAATCTGCCCCCAATGCTCTTTGTGTGATATACTGATTACATCCCCAATAATTTAAATGCGCCACCCAGATGCCTGCAACCATCATCGCCATACCTGGCAAACTTGAATAGTCTTCGATTTCTTTTTGTGTTGCACCTGGACCTGGTTTATCGAATATCATTTTAAAATGATCTGGTGCTGCTTGCATCAAGTGTTGAAAGCCTGCAACCATATTCTTGCCCATACCAAATTGTTCGCTCACAACAGTCAATGCAATATAGGATGTGATTAAACCGCCCACTGTTAAAACCAATACCTGAAACACATCCGTATAACCAATCACTTTCATCCCACCCAATGTTATGAATAATGCAAAGACGGCTAAGCCAATCATGATTAAATGAAAATGTGTGCCTCCTGATAAGTTGTTGATTGCGATAGCTCCTAAATATAAGATAGAAGTAAGGTTGACAAAGATGTATAAGAACAGCCAAAAGATAGCCATGATCATAGCGACTGTTTCATTGTACCTCGTTTTTAAAAACTGAGGCATGGTATAAATCTTGTTCTTTAAATAGACTGGCATAAAAAAGATCGCCACCACCACCAAGGAAACCGCAGCCAACCATTCATACACAGAAATAGCAAGTCCAAGTCTAAAGCCGTTTCCACTCATGCCTATAAACTGCTCTGCAGAAATATTAGATGCAATTAAACTTGCTCCAATGGCCCACCATGTTAATTGACCTTCGGCTAAAAAAAAGTCTTTGGTGTTGGTAGCGTTGGTATTCTTTTTTCGATAGATCCAAAGTCCATAAGAGGAGATCAATATAAAATACAATATAAAAACAATGTAGTCATAGGTTTGCAATCCTTGATTCATAATGCAGGGTTTAGTGATCTAAATTAAGGTTTATCTATTATATTTAAGGATAATTTAGCGGATATGAACCCAAATTTCAAACAATTTAGCGCCTTAATAAGCAACCCTATTTCCTTTAGATTTTTTTTATTCCAAAAATTGCCTGCTGCATTTTTTGCTGGACTCAGGATTGCGCATTTTGATGCAAATACTTGCACTGTAAAAATTAAGTATTCTTGGTTCAGTCAAAATCCATTTAAGTCTATCTATTTCGCAGTAGAAGCGATGGCTGCAGAAATGTGTTCGGGTATGTTGGCATTTGGACAGGTCTATAAACGCAATCCAAAGATTAGTATGCTAGTGGTAAAGATGGAAGTGAATTTTATTAAAAAAGCAACCGGCACCATATTGTTTAGTTGTGAAGATGGGGCATTGATTCAAGCGGCTATCAATGAATCTATAGCAACAGGAGAAGGAAAGACGATTGTAAGTATGTCTAAAGGAAAAAACTCCGCAGACGAAACCGTTGCGGAGTTTTTGATCACTTGGAGTTTTAAAGCTAAAACGTCTTAGACCCATTTGGTTGATACGCGTATCTAAATGTGTAATAACGTTGCTTAAATAATTTATCATTCACTGATGCAGAAGCTGGTAAGGTAACACCTCCTTTATAATAGCTTATAATTTCAATTTTTGCAAATTTGCCAGTTGCAGTTCTGATTACTAATACACGACCCGCAATTGGACTTATAAGTGTAGTCAATCCATCATAAGTATACCAAGCTCTTCCGCTTCCCAATGGAATTGCGAAAGAAGCAGCATTTGTATTATCAGTAGCAAAATTTGAATCTGTCGGTATGGTTTTTAGTGCATCAAATAAGCCTACATAAACAAATGCACCCCCAATACCCGGACCACTTGTGCCTCCATTGATTAAAATTTTAGTCGATGAAAAAGCAATATCCCATTTAGTGGATGCAGCATCTGTAGAAGCAATGGCTTTATTGTCTACAAGACTATAATAAGTAGTGGTACCAGCACTTTGCGGTCTGCCATCCAGGCCTAAACCAGTTACAGTATCTGCAGCAAGATCTTTCACTGTAATGGCGCTCACTGGAACAACAATTGTCTCTTCGTCTTTAGTACAAGCAACTAAAGCAATACTCAATCCTAGTCCAATTGCAATTTTTTGTAGATTCATTTTCATGTGTTATTGATTTTTATTTTTTATTTTTTTCTAGTTGATATTTAATACTTGTGTAAAATGTTCTTCCTGGTAAATTAGGCAGGTTGGCAGCGTCTATATAATTGGATATATTATCTATCCCTCCTTGTATGCTTATCCCATTCTTGAATGATTTGCCAGCAGCACTGTTGATGGCAACATAGCCACTAGCAAATACATCACCATTGTCAAAAACTTCATTGCCGTTATTATTATTAACAGCCCATCTGCTTCTGTAAATGGCTCTTAGATTCAAGTAATAACCCTTGGGGGAATTATAATTTAATTTTACTTGTAGTTTATGTGTGCTTGAATTAGGTAAGCCTACATACTCGTTCAACTTCATGAGCCTGCTATAGCCTTGGTTATTTTTTGTATAGACAGTACCAGATTTTATTGCTGCAATCTGGTCTTTGTCTCCAGTGCTTAAAAATTGATAGCCACCATTCAGCGACCAATTTGCATTGAACCTATGTTGTCCTTCTACCTCAAAACCAGTTGTAAAGGCACGTCCAATATTTAAATAACTATAAATTTGAGCGCCTGTGATATAAGTGCCTACTTGTTGCGATTCAATTAAATTTTTAATATCATTTCTAAATAATTGTAATGAAACTGCAGAACGGGTATTGATTTTCCAATCCCATGTAAAGTGCATGCCATTGGAATATTCAGGCTTAAGTGCTTTCAATAAATAGTAATTGGGAAATAAATTTCCTATTTGTCCAAGTGCATCTAACCTAGCTATCACTTGTTGTGCTTGTGCAGAACCAAATACACTATAACTGCCCGCAGCTGCATTGGTAAAGTCTAAAAATAATTGTCTAAAATCTGGCGCTTTAAAACCCTGTCCAATACTGAATCTAAATTGATGCTGTGGATTCAATTTATACAACATAGACAGCTTTGGGCTATATGCAGAAGCAAACTGCGTGTTTTGATCAAAACGCAGACCTCCAATCAAAGTAAATTTTTCAGATGCCTTCCATTCCCATTGGGTAAATGCATATTGGATATCATTTTGCTTTCTTATTTTTTCACTATCATAGCGACTGCTTTTTACACCTTCCCATACAGCACCTATGCCAAAAACTGCTTGAATCTTTTTGTTAAGGTCCCAGTCGGTCTGATTTTCGATGCGCTTAAAATTGTGATTTAAAACATCTCTATAAGGCAGTCCTTTAATGGTAAGTAAATTTTGAACCGCATCATAAGTAGTTGTGTAAGTTCTTAAACTCGTTTTTAAAGTTTTAGAAAAACGATGATTCAAACTAGCGGATATATTTAGATCTTTAATAGCCTCCTTTCCTATGGAATAAATAGTGACGCCGTTATTTTCTACCGCAATTTCATTTTGTATTTGCTCTTTTGTGAAACGCGTGTTCAACACAAAATTGGTTTTGCTAGATAGGTCCCATTTTATTTGTTGGGTTGTTGAATATCGTTCAATAGGTGTCCTAACTCGACTATTACTATTAGGACGGATGCTGTATCCGTCTGTATGATAGCTATTGATAAATCCTTGGTATTGAAAGTTTTTAGTTTTCAGCTTCGTTTCAAGATTGGCGTCTACTGTATTGTAAGTACCATACCTGAGTCCAATTGTCAACGGCGATCCCATGGTTGCGTCGGTAATGATATTAATCACACCTGCCATGGCTTCACTTCCATAAAGACTAGAAGAAGGCCCTTTTACAATTTCAATTTTTTTAATGTTCCCTAAT
>CALPJR020000056.1 GCA_943323935.2 Bifidobacterium breve | reverse complement strand
GGGGTGAAGCCACATAGACAAATCCCACTGATTAAAAATGCATCTGCTGTTCTAAAGACACTGCCCACATTGTGCATGCTACGGATATTATCCATCACCACTACCAGCTGCTTTTTGTCTGCTAGTTTAAAGTCTTCGACCGACTTTCTCCCCAATTCCTCCATGCTTAATTTACGCATAGTGCAAAAGTAAGCTTTTCAAATATTAAAAAATTATGTAGGTTTGTCACCCATGTCAAAATCAAGTTCAGAAACACCTCTAATGCAACAGCATCGGGCTATTAAACAAAAATACCCAGATGCTATTTTACTCTTTAGAGTGGGTGATTTTTATGAGACATTTGGAGAGGATGCGGTGATTGCCTCTAAGGTTTTAGGGATTACTTTAACTAAAAGAAACAATGGAGCGGCCTCCTCAAGTGAACTAGCTGGTTTCCCGCATCATTCATTGGATACTTATTTACATAAATTGGTCAAGGCGGGACATCGTGTTGCCATATGCGACCAATTAGAGGACCCAAAAACAGTCAAGGGGATTGTGAAAAGAGGTGTGACGGATATGTTGACGCCTGGGATAGCTACCAACGATAAATTGTTGGAGCATAAACAAAATAATTTTTTAGCAGCTTTATTTGTAGAAAATGAGCAAGGCGGTATCGCCTTCTTAGACATTACTACTGGCGAGTTCTTAATTGCAGAGGGCAATATAGAATACTTGGATAAATTATTACAAAGCTTACAGCCTGCTGAAATCCTTTATCCTAAAAATTACCAAAATGCATTGAAAGAAAATTTTGGCACTGGATTTTATACTTATGGTTTAGATAGTTGGATTTTTGATGAAGCATTTGGCACTGAACTTTTGTTAAAACAATTTCAGACATCGAGCTTAAAAGGATTTGGTATTGAAACGCAAAAATTAGGCATCATTGCGGCCGGTGCTATCCTGCATTATTTAAAAGAAACAGAACATCCACACTTACAACATATCCATACCATTGGTCGCATCGATCGTAATGAAATTTTATGGATGGATAAATTCACTATTCGTAATTTAGAATTAATTGGCAACGGAGCAGGACAAAAAGGTTTGATCGATATCATAGATGCCACTAAAAGCCCAATGGGTGCAAGGTTATTAAAGCGATGGTTGATTTTCCCTTTGCAATCATTGGAACAAATTAACCAAAGACTCAGTGCAGTCGCTTATTTTTTAGATGCCAAAGAAACTGCAAATACATTAGATGAAACCATTGAGTCCTGTGGCGATTTAGAAAGATTAACAAGTAAATTAGCTAGTCGAAAAATACAACCAAGAGAGTTAGTACAATTAGAAAAATCTTTGACTGCAGTAGCAGCGATTAAAGCAAACTTAACACCAAGTACGAATACCTATTTAAAGACACTAGCAGAAAATTTAGTGGTTTGTCAAAAGACGATTGAAGCCATTCAATTTTATATCATGGAACAGCCTCCTGCCACCATCATGAAAGGAGGATTTATAAAAAATGGTGTTGACCCAAGTTTAGATGAATTAAGAAGTATATCAAGTGGTGGCAAGGAATACCTGACGCAATTACAAAATAAAGAAGCTGAACTTACTGGTATTAGTTCCTTGAAAATTGGTTACAACAATGTGTATGGCTATTATTTAGAAGTCACCCATGTGCATAAAAATAAAGTGCCTGCTGATTGGATTCGTAAACAAACCTTAACAACTGCCGAAAGGTATATCACCCCTGAACTAAAAGAATACGAAGAAAAAATATTAGGTGCAGAGGATAAAATTTTTACTTTAGAACAACAGTTGTACCAACATTTATTGGATCTTATTTTAAGCGATCTGAATGCCATTCAAACCAATGGACAGTTTGTAGGTGTGATTGATTGCTTATTATGTTTTGCGCACATCGCCAAGCAAAATAAATATTGTCAACCGACCATCACAGATGATGGCATTTTATCCATCACAGATGGTAGACATCCTGTGATAGAGCAAACCCTTCCTATTGATACCCCTTATATTGCCAATCATACTTTGTTGGATCCTAATGACCAACAAATCATTGTACTCACAGGGCCCAATATGAGCGGAAAGAGTGCAGTGTTAAGACAAACAGCCTTGATCACTTTGATGGCGCATATGGGCTCCTTTGTACCAGCTGCAGCTGCATCTATCCCATTAACAGATAAAATTTTTACACGAGTTGGTGCGAGTGATAATTTAAATGCAGGAGAGTCCACTTTTATGGTAGAGATGATTGAAACTGCAAGTATTTTAAATAACCTGAGTGCTAGAAGCTTAATTTTATTAGATGAAATTGGTCGAGGCACATCTACCTACGATGGCATCTCTATTGCATGGAGTATTGTAGAGTACTTACAAAAATCTGCACATCGTCCTAAAACATTATTTGCAACACATTACCATGAGTTGAATGATTTAGAAGGGCAATTAACGCGTGTCCACAACTACCATGTCACACATAAAGAAGTGGGTAATAAAATTATCTTCCTGCGTAAATTAGCCAAAGGTGGAAGCACCCATAGTTTTGGAATCCATGTGGCAAAGATGGCTGGTATGCCCAATGAATTAGTAGATCGCGCCAATACGATTTTACATGAGATGGAACTAAAAAATAAGGAACATCAACAAGCTAGCCCAACAGTGCAAGCAACAACAGAAAAATTTCAACTGTCCATATTTGATGCACATACAGAAACTTTTGAATCTATCCGTAAAGAATTAGATAGCATTGACATCAATAACCTAACACCAGTGGAAGCATTGATGAAATTACAAGCGATTAAACAAAAACTGAATTAAGCCTCTTCCCAGAAGCCCATCTTGCTATATTTTTCGATTCTATTTTCGACTCTTTTAGCAGGGTCAATATCTTTCACCTCATCCAAGGCTTTAATAATTTGTTTCTTAAGCATCTCGGCTGCGGCTTCATAATCCCAATGTGCCCCACCCAATGGTTCTTGCACAATCTCGTCTACCAGACCAAAGCCTTTCATATCATTTGCAGTCAATTTCAATTGCTCTGCAGCCAATTCTTTTTTATCCCAGCTTCTCCATAAAATAGAGCTGCAACTTTCTGGAGAAATCACCGTATACCATGTGTTTTCCATCATCAAAGTTTTGTCTCCCACACCAATTCCTAAAGCACCACCACTTGCACCTTCCCCAATGATTACAATCACAATGGGTACTTTTAAACGAATCATTTCATAAATATTGCGCGCAATAGCCTCTCCTTGGCCTCTTTCCTCGGCTTCTAGCCCAGGAAACGCCCCTGGAGTATCAATCAAGCAAACCACTGGTTTATCGAATTTTTCGGCCAATTTCATCAATCTAAGGGCCTTTCTGTACCCTTCTGGGTTCGCCATCCCAAAATTACGCATCTGCCTAGCCTTGGTATTGCTCCCCTTTTGTTGGCCAATCATCATCACTGTTTGCCCATTAAATTCTGTAAATCCACCTACCATGGCTTTGTCATCCTTCACATTTCGGTCACCATGTAATTCGATGAATTTATCGCACATTAAATGAATGTATTTTAAGGTATAAGGTCTGTCTGGATGACGGCTCAATTGCACACGTTGCCATGGGGATAAGCTTTCTGTGATTGCTTTTCGCTTATCCACAATAGAATGTTCTAACTGTGCTATGGTTGCAGATAAATCAATTTTAGGGTTCTTTTCGGCTAGTTTCTTGGTTGCATCAATTTGCTCATATAAGTCCTTAATTGGCTGCTCAAATTCTAAAAACTGTCTATTTGGATATACTGGCATAATCATGAATTAGGCTGTAAAAATAATACAACCTTTTTTAATAAAAGATTTGTTTAAAAAACTTCTTTACCCTTATCTTTGCAACCCGGAAATAGGAAACTAGATACGGAGTTCTTGGATCGGTAGTTCAGTTGGTTAGAATGCCGCCCTGTCACGGCGGAGGTCGCGGGTTCGAGTCCCGTCCGGTCCGCTTTCAAACACTTAACCCATTGATTTTCAATGGGTTATTTTATGCCTGTAGCTGAAAGTGTAGCAAACGGGTTGTTTCTACCCTATTTTATCATCAGTTTAGATCAGGTTTCAAATTCATTTAATTCTTCAAGAGATAGTTACAGTTTTACCATCTTAAATTGATAGGATATTTTTTTATCAGTTGATAATACCCTAATCACATAGGTACCTGCAGATAACTGACCCAATGTAATTTTAGTGCCTGCAGTTAAATTGGGCTGACTTGCAACCTTAGTTCCACTGGCTATATCAAAAACCTCTAAATTTAATCTTTGATACCCCTTCACTACGAAATCAAAGTTGAGTTGATTGATAAATGGATTAGGTGCCAGTTTGATAAACTCATCTTTACTTAGATTGATAATATCAGTTACCAAATAATAGTAAGAAGTACTCATAGAACTAACACAACCATTAGTAGTTGTTTTTGCTGTGTAAGAACCCGACGTTGTTGGTTTAATCTTTTGAGTGGTATCGGTTATTGCTACTCCGTCTTTATACCAAGTGTTACCAATGATTGAAGTTGATATTAGATAACTTGCAGTATCTCTAGATAAAGTTGGAGCAGATGGTTTTATAAATTTACTGATATTAATTGTATCAGAATATATGGAACAACCCAATTGATTGGTTTTAAATACATATAGGCTAGTCGCATCCTTTATAAATTTAGAAGAACTTTTTAAAGAGTCCTTCACTCCATTTATAAACCAAACTAAAGTATCAGATGTAATTGTATTAGTAAAATCTATTTTGGTTGAATCAGGGCTGCAAACAAGATATTTAGTAGAGCTAAATTGTGGTTTTTGAATATCACAAATCAAATTAACTCTAATTGTACTTTTAGAAGTGATAAATTTATCAGTAACTTCTAAAACAACTTCAGCATATTTTCTTTTCTCATAAATGAACGTAAGTGAATCGTTTATGTATAAATTCCCAGTTGAGTCAATTTGAAAAGATGAACTTAAAGTCCCTGATAATTTTAAATCTAGCTTCTTATCATTTTTGTCGATAACATTAACTTTACCAATTTTATAACCCTTAGATTGCTTTTCCTTTATTGAAAAAATTGAATCTGAAATTTCCGGTTTAAAATTTGCAAATATTGGTGCACTTTCCATTACATCATCGGCTGTCCCATAAACCAAATCTTTACCTGGTCGTGTATCTAAAAAAAGTATGTCAGTCGATTTATCCCCATTCAAATCAATATTTATAGGTAACATCCCAAGATATTTATTACCATTAGAAATCTTGTTACTATCAATTGGCTGAAAAAAATTAGAACTATTGTTTAACATTACAATTGGCATATATTTAGAAGCCATATCCCAACTTCTAATCATAAATAAGTCCTTAAATCCATCATTATTCACATCTGTAAACTCAAAATCATCTGGAATATTTTTATTTGGTATATTAAAAATACTATTAGTTTCTGCTATCATCCATTTGTTATTATCAATATACTTATCTGTACTGTCTAAATAAATACCTGTTTGACTGTTGATTAAAACTTGAAAATATGTTCCCGTAAATTCAAATTTTGATGTTGCATCTTGAGATCTACAAAACATAATCACAACATCCTCAAACCCATCTTTATTAAAATCGAATGGCTTTATTGAAACCGCATACCCCCAAGAATCATTAAAATTTGGTCTTGGAAGATTTACAACATTATTAGTTCTAAAATTTCCCTTTTTATCATTAAATATTATAATTGAATACATGTCATCTTGGCGATTATATTTTCTCCTTAAATTGCCCATGACTAGATCTTTGAAGCCATCATTATTTAAATCAACTAAATAGTTATTGTTATACCGCCAATTAAATGTTGGTCCTGCTAAAATACTTTCATCAATTCTTGTTGCGTCTGCTTCGAATAGTCCATTTCCCTTATTTATATAGAAATGATCAATTGGTTGATGATAACCACCCCCAGATTCTACTATGATGTCAATTAATCCATCATTATTAATGTCTCCAACATTTGCATGTTTTAAATGAAGTTTTTCTCCATTTGTTGGATAGTTGGTAATTTTCGAAACCGCTTTACCTAATACATCAGATACATCCCATAATCTCTTCCCATTTTGACTAATTAGTAACATTGGGGTTTCCCCATAAAATCCAGTTAAAATTGGATCCTGTCCCAATTCTCCATTACCAGCATCAAAAATGGCTACATCCATGATCCC
>CALPJR020000055.1 GCA_943323935.2 Bifidobacterium breve | reverse complement strand
TTTTTTGGAATTTTTTTTCTGTTCTCTACATCAAAACTCCATTGCCCACCAACAGGGCTGCCGTCTGCTTCAATTAAAATTTTTCTTTGTTTGCGCTGCTCTGTATAAAAACTTGTTTGAAAATAGGTTTTCTTATTGCCAAGCAGTTCAATACTTTCCGATTGATTATTTAAAAAATTTGGACTTGGTAAGTAGATTAATTCGATCCCACAAAGTTTAGTTGCTTTTTTTAATTGGTGATCTATCAAGTAATCACAAGGCTCATATAGTCTAATTTTTTGAACGCCTTTTGATTTAAGCAATTTTACCAATTCAGCAATTTTCGAATTTTGATCTTTGGCTTCTATATAATGACAATCACTTCCTTTTTGAGCAAGTTGCGCAGCATAATATTTCATAGTTGCCCTATGAAACAAAATTTTCTGTTGATGAAATTGATATTGTACAAAAAACAAATCAGATTCAATGAGGTAAATAGCACCACCATCAGGTCCTAATTCAGACTGATCAAAAAGTTGATGTGGAAACACGAGCTGTACCTGCATTTATTTTAAACATTTTACAGCTAAAATTGTTCATTGTTTAGTACAATTAATGCCTATCAATGAATATCAGTTACGCTGCGCTTTTAGAGCAGGTCAAATCTTATCAACCCGGTAAATACCATGCCACAAGGAATTATATCAATGGCGCCGTGACTAGCTGGTCGCCCTATATCTCTAGGGGGTTCCTGAGTCCAGTATTGGTGATGGATCAGCTTAAAGAGCAGCACAGTTATCAAGAATGGATTGGTTTTATGCAACAAATGGCATGGCGTGAGTACTTTCAAAGAGTTTGGCAGCATCAAGGGGATTTGATTTTACAAGACCTAAAGGCAATTCAAACAGATGTTATTTTAGCACAATTGCCGGCACCTATGCACAATGCAAATACGGGTATTCAGGCGCTTGACAATGCAATTCATCAATTGTATGATTCGGGCTATTTGCACAATCATCTAAGAATGTATCTTTCTATGTTGCATTCAAATATTTTTAAAGCAGCTTGGCTGCCTGGTGCAAAGTGGATGTATGCACATTTATTAGACCATGATCCTGCAGCGAATTTTTTAAGTTGGCAATGGGTAGCAGGTACATTCAGTAGTAAAAAATACATCGCCAATCAAGACAATATAAATAAGTACACCCATACAAAACAAGAGGGTAGTTTTTTAGATACCGAATATGAAAATTTAACAGCAGCAATTTTTGATGCAGCTGGTCAAATTAAATCAAATCATGCTGGAAAATGGGCAGCACCTTTAGATCAAAATTTTGATATTGATACCAATATTGTTTTAAAAAACATTCAAGAGAAAAACCAAATTCAGATTTTCGATTTCAATCAGGTATTACCCAATCAACCATTTTGTATTTATAATAGTTTTAATCTAGATCCCCTCTGGCATGCCGATGAATCAGTGAATCGAATTTTATTAATTGAGCCTAATCATTTGAATCAATTTCCTATTACAGAAAAAGTGTTACAATTTGTGATTGATTTAGCGAAGACCAATATTTCGGGTATACAAATTTTCATAGGAAACTTTGAAGATCTAATCCAAATGATTCAAACAAGTTTAACCACTACAAACACAAAACCTATTTTATACTTTAAAGAACACCCTACAACTAAGCACTATCAAGGCATACAAGAAGAACGTGATTGGTTGTTTCCTCAAGTCAATGGCTATTATCCTAGCTTTTTTGGCTATTGGAAAAAATGTGAACGCTATTTAAAATAAAAAAACGCCCCGATTTCGGGGCGTTTTTTTAGCGCTAATTTATTTTATATAATTATCAATTTAATTAACTGAATAATTATGCGTTTTATTTCTTGCGCTCTACATCTTTATTTAACTCATCAATATCTACAGAACGTTCTGTATTGTCTCCTAATAAATATTTAGAGAAATAGTCTGCAGTTCTCCAGAACCAGTATTCATTCATATCTCCAAAGCCGTGTCTTTGGGTTGGAAGAATCAACATATCAAAGCGCTTATTGGCTTTAATCAACGCATTCACCACTCTTAAAGTATTGGCTGGGTGTACATTGTTATCAATCTCACCATGAATCAATAATAATTTTCCTTTTAAGTTTTTAGCTAAGTCTTGATTTTTATCAATCATATAACTAAAACTGGTATCGCTTTTTTCAGAGATATTTTCTTTCACGCCATGATGCTTTTCACTCCACCATCTGTTGTATACACTATTATCATGGTTACCTGCATTGCTAACCGCTACTTTAAAGATATCTGGATAAACCAACATAGCTGCAGTGCTCATGAACCCACCACCACTATGACCATGAATACCAGCTTTGTTTCTATCAATGAAGCTAAATCTATCTGCTAATTGTTCGATGGTTGCTTTTTTATCGGCTAGACCATAATCTCTTAAATTACCGTAACCATAGTTATGATACCATTTACTTCTAGCTGGATGGCCACCTCTGTTACCCATTGTTACCACTACAAATCCTAATTGAGCTAATCTGTCAATACGATCCATACCCTTACTAAAAGACTTGTTCACTGACTCTGTTTGTGGACCTGGGTACACATACTCAATAATTGGATATTTTTTAGTGCTATCAAAATCATAAGGCTTATACATTACGCCATATAAATCGGTGATACCATCGTCTGCTTTAATCTTAAATGTTTCAGGAAATTTATAACCTGTTGCCATAAGATTTTTTAAGTCTGCAGTTTCAAGATCCATTATTTTCTTTCCGTCAGCGCTATGTAAGCTTGATACAGGAGTGGTGTTCACTCTAGAAGCCGTATTGACGAAATAGGTATTGTTATCATTCACGCTAAAACTATGATCAAAATTTCCTGCGTTTAATAATTGTAAGCCAGAGCCATCCAAATTGATCTTATACAAGTGCATATAGTATGGGTCTTCTTTACCACCACCAGTCATGGACTCTTTTCCATTTGCAGAAAAATAAACTACTCTTTTAGCTTCGTCTACTCCAATCACTTCCTCTACATGCCATGCACCTTGTGTAATTTGATTTTTTAAATTTCCTTGACCATCATATAAATACAAATGCGCCCATCCATCACGCTCACTCCATTCAATCAGTTCTGCACCACTTTTAATTAATTCTGGTTTTTTAATTTCAATAGAAGTATTCATTGCTTCGGCCACCACTACTTTTACTTCGCCAGTGGTTGTATTCACCACACATTGGTCAATCTTCTTTAAATCACGACTGGTTCTTGCAAGGTATAATTGCTCATTGGTTCCAAGCCAAATCATTGGTTTGAATTCATCATCTCTAGCATTTACTGCAGCGGACTTATTCCACATTGCAATGTCTTGGTCTTTATACAATGAAACATTGATCTCCTTATTGGTAAAGTTTACCATGTCTACCAACATTAAATGATCCACTGGTGCTTCTTTCTCGCCTGGCATCCAGTATTTATAGGTTTCAAGCGTTGGTCTTGGATCTGCAATACTATTGATTACCCATAAATCTTTTACTTTTCTGTTATCTACTTTTACAATAGCAAGTTGTTTGCTATTTTCACTCCAGTAACCAAAAACAGATTTTCTTTTATTTTTATTTTTCTCAGCATCTACATTTGTTTCGCCACCTTCGCTATGCCATCCAAAATTTTGTATACCATCTTTTGTAATAGCGGTTTCAACAATGGTACTATCATCTTCATTCACCAAAGCTTTTTCATAATTAGCTTTGTCCATATAGTATAGGTTGTGGTTGCGACCAAAAACAACTTTAGACTGGTCTGGTGCCATATTCGCCCAGCTTGGTTTTCTTTTTGGTTTTGTAAATCCAACTAACTCATTTAATTGAGCTGTGTTCAAATTGTATTCAAAATAAAATACTTTTTTAATTTTTTCTGCCTTCGCATCTTTTTTAGCACCTGGCTTATCTATCTCAATGCTACTTTTTACTTCAAACTGAATCCAGTTTTCGTCTTTAATAAACTTTAAAGAGTCAATTGGAAGATGTTGCGCATCAAACGGGTCTTTGATGATTCTAGTTAAGGCAGCAGCAATTTGATCTTTGTCAAACATCGCCTTCTTTTCATTTTTTACTGGGTCTACAATCATCCATTGTTTTCCTTCACTTGTTTCGTAGGTATACCAAAACTTGTTGGATTGTTTTAACCAATGAGGATCAACGGACAACGAGAAAATCATCTTATCCAATTTCTTTGGAGAAAATCTTGCTGCTAGGTCATAATTGGCCTTTTGTTGTCCAAAAATGAACAGCGGCAAAGCCAGTAGTACTAAAAAAAGTTGTTTACGCATAGTTGTAATATTAAGTGTAGAAAATTAGTACATTTTTTTGAATTATAACCTAATTTGTGATGAATACACTACCATGAAAAAAGCCCTATTTACAAGTTTATTTTTAGCACCATTGATCCTAATCAATGGATATGCTCAAACTACGAATCAATATAAGCCTGCTGTATTTGCAGATGAAAATAGAAAAGCAAATCTACAGGCAGCGATGCCTCTTGTGGAAGATTTATATAAAGAATATGCAACAAAACATCATTTTCCTGCTTATGCTTTTGCTATTGTATTAGATGGCGAATTATTATATAAAAAAGCAGCTGGATGGGCGAATATTGAAGATAAGATTCCTGCTAATGACCAGACCATGTTCCGTATCGCATCTATGTCCAAAAGTTTTACCACCATGGCTATTCTGCAACTAAGAGATGCTGGAAAATTGCGTTTAGATGACCCTATTGATCAATATATTCCTGCTATGAAAGGACAAGTATTGACCAAGGATGGCGCACCCATCACTATCCGACATTTAATGTCCCATCAGGCCGGTTTTCCCGAAGACAATCCATGGGGAGATAGACAATTAGATGATTCTGAGGCAGACCTAATTGCACTGATTGAAAAAGGCCTCTCATTTTCAAATACAACAGGGTCTTATTATGAATATAGCAATCTTGGTTTTGCGATGCTGGGCTATATCATACATCAGGTATCAGGATTAACCTATGACGCCTATATCAAGCAATCCATTTTGGACCCTTTAGGCATGCAGCATACCACTTATGAATATAGGACGATCTCCAAAGAAAATTTAGCAAAAGGCTATCGCACCATCAAGGGCAATTGGGTGAATGTGCCTTTATTAAAAGATGGCATTTATGGTGCGATGGGTGGGATGATTACTTCGATAGATGATTTTGCAAAATATGTTGCTTTGCATCAAGCTGCTTGGCCAGAGCGCAACGAGGCAGAAAACAAAGTAATTAAAAGAAGTACGGTAAGAGAAATGCACCAGCCCTATACTTTCATAGGACTCAATCCAAATTATCAATTTCCATCTGGGAAAAAATTAGCAACTACAAGTAGTTATAGCTATGGATTAAATTGGATGCATGATGCCGAAGGCAAAACAAGTATTGGCCATAGTGGTGGTCTTCCAGGTTTTGGAAGTAATTGGCGTTTTATGCCTGAATATGGATTGGGTGTGATCTTTTTTGCCAACCATACCTATGCACCAACTTCTACTATGAATTTAATTGTGCTGGATACCTTGGTTAAAATAGCAAAGCTTCAACCAAGAATGGTTACCGTTTCTCCAATACTCGAGCAACGTCAAACTGAGTTGCTTCAAATTATCCCTAGTTGGGAAAAGATACCAGCCATTTTTGCCGAAAACTTTTTTGACGATTATTTAATGGACGAACTCAAAGCAGAAGCCAAACAACTTTTTGAACAAGCAGGTGCCATTAAATCTGTTGGAAAAATGATTGCAGAAAATCAGTTAAGAGGCTATTGTATATTGGAAGGCGCTAAACAAAAATTAAAATTAAGCTTTACATTAAGTCCTGAAAATCCTGCATTGATTCAAGAATACCATTTAGAACTTGTGAAATAAAAAAGAGCATTGGCCCCCCGGCTAATGCTCTAAAACCAAACCAACAAAAAATAATTACATAGGTCGCTTTCTGCGCATCATTTCGTTACGCATTTTATTTAAAAGCTCTCTGTCTACTTTTAAAGCCAGGTTCACTCTTTCTTCTGTTTTTAAGATTGGCATCAAGTCCTTCTTAAACTTCTTCCTTATTACTAGCATTGCTTCTTGAAATGCAATCTCGTCTTCTTTTTTTGTTTCCATCAAATTACGACTTGCTTCTTTTTGCTCGTTGTATACTGGCCAAAATTTTTCTGCTTCTGCAGGAGTTAGGTCCAATTTTTT
>CALPJR020000054.1 GCA_943323935.2 Bifidobacterium breve | reverse complement strand
TAAGATTGTGGTGAATGACAAAAAGATTTATGATATCACATTAAGCTACTTACAAAGAATTGCACCGCATAAATCAAATATCATCAGTTTACATACTGGAGATATTGGGATCTTTGACCAATATGCTATTACCAAACAAGTGAAATCCTCATTTGGGAAAACCATTAATTTAAACAGTGGGGCTTATTTGATTATAGAACATACCGAAGCATTGCATGTAGTGGACGTTAATAGTGGATTTAAGAGCGTAAGTAATAACCAAGAGGAAAATGCCTTGCAAACAAATTTAGAGGCCGCAGAAGAGATCGCAAGGCAATTAAGACTAAGAGATATAGGTGGGATTATTGTCATTGATTTTATTGATATGAAATTGCCAGAAAATAGGAAGAAGGTACAAGAAGCTTTAGAAGGTTTCATGAAAACTGATAGAGCTAGACATTCTATTTTACCCATTTCAAAATTTGGCCTTTTACAAGCTACTAGACAAAGAATTAGACCCGAAGTCAATATCAATACTTCCGAAGACTGCCCTGCTTGTTCAGGCACAGGCACCATCACGGCTTCATTATTATTGGAAGATGAGATGGAGAAGAAACTAGCTTATTTGGCCACACATGGTCATAATAAACTGACGATACTAGTACACCCTATCATTCATTCACACTTGACAAAGGGGATCTTTAACAGCATCATCAAGCGCTGGAAAAAGAAGTACAAATTAAAATTACAATCTCAGGCTTCCAATACAAGTCACTTGGTGGAATATAAATTCCTAGATGATCAAATGGAAGAAATTAAATTGTAATAAAACAGTTTTTATAATCCTTACAATAGAAATTATACTTCCTAGAATATTGATTTCAAGGAACTTTAAAATAAGACATAAAAAAAGACCCCGAAAATTCGGGGTCTTTTTTTATGTCATCCTGTTGAGATTAATAACCTTCGTTTTGAACTAATTGCTTGTTCACATCCATCTCTCTTTGAGGGATAGGCATGATCAACTTTGGAGAATTCCAAGCAAATAAGCCCACAGCTGTTTGTGTTCTTTTAGCATCAGGTAAGAATTGTCCTTCGAAAGCCAATTCTAATCTTCTTTCTTTTAAGATATCTGCCAATGTAACTGCAGTTAAAGCAGGTAAACCAGCTCTAGTGCGAATTACATTCACATCACTTAAAGGAGTAGCACCAACCGCAGTTGTACTTCTTTGGTTTGCTTCTGCTCTTGTTAAATACATTTCTGATAAACGTACCACAGGTACATCACCAAAACGATCTAAATGCTTCAAGGTATAATAGTTACCGCCAGATAAAACGAAATAATCTTTTCTTTTATCTCCAGTTTCGTACTGTGTTAAATGTGCTGCTTTAATTTTACAATCACTACGTCCAGCTGAACCAGGATAAGTACTGATTGTTCTACCAAAATAAGTATTCAATGCATTGGTACCGTCTTGTGCAGTTACTTTCATTGAGAATAAATATTCTCCAGGTGTTGAACCGCCATTGTTGATAAATGTGAACCAGTTTTTACCAATCTCAGTCGCTAAAGTTTTACCGCTACCCGTAATCACACGGTTAGCAGCAGCACCAGCTTCTGTATAATTTTTCAATGCTAAATACACTCTAGACAATTGAGCAGCCGCTGACCATTTAGTTGCATAGAAGCCATTAGAAGAAGGTAATAAAGATTCTGCTTTCGTTAAATCAGCAATTACTTGATCGTATACTGCTTTCACAGATGCTCTAGCTTTATAATCTGCCTCAGTTACGTTACCAGTTGGTGTTAACACCAATGGCACACCTGGGTTGGCATTAAAATCGCCATCACCTACAGGCTTAGCGAATAATTTAACCAATTCAAAATAAAGAGAACCTCTTAAAAATAAGGCTTGTCCTTCTACCGAATTTTTCTTAGCAGCAGAAGAAGTTACTTTATCAACTGCAGACAATACATTGTTAATACGATTGATCGTACTGTAAGCAGACGTCCAAGTACCCAATGCATTACCATTGTTCGCAACCATCTGTGCCTTATAGGCGTCAGATAAACCTGCGAAAGTACCAGTAAATGTGATATTCTCACCATTACCGATTAACTCGTTCAATACCATGATATCTCCACCGTAAACAGTAGCAGCTTGAGCACCATCATAGGCACCTATTAAAGTTACATTTACGTCACCTTCAGACAACAAAGCTTTGTCATCTGCGATACTTTGGTACGGGAAAACGTCCAGACGCTTTTCGCAAGCCGTAGCAAGTACACTTGTAAACAAAATAGCAGCTAAGTATTTGTTTATTGTTTTGTTATATATTTTCATAAAATGCTTTATTAACTAATTAGAAATTAATGTTTACGCCAAATAAGATTGTTTTTGGTTGTGGCGGTGTGTAGAAGTCATTACCTTTTGCGATGTTAGAATCAAAATCATCGGCGTTAACTTCTGGATCCCAATAAGGATACTTTGTGAAAGTCAATAAGTTTTGACCAGATACATACACTCTTACTTTCTCAAGTTTAAGCTTGTTTAATTTTTTAGAATCAAAAGTATAACCAATTGAAGCTGTTCTTAAACGGATATAAGAACCATCTACGATATAACGGCTACTGATTTGAGCACCATTGTTATAGAACAATCTAGCTTGTGGGATATTTGTGATATCACCAGGCTTTTGCCAACGTGCCATTTGATCATAAGTTTGGTTGTCTTCATAACGCATACTTGCAGAAGAATAACGACCCATACCGTAGATATTATTTTCGTTACCTAAAACACCGTTAAAGAATACAGTTACATCAAAGCCTTTATAAGAGAAATTATTCGTTAAACCTAAAATCACATCTGGATTCGGGTTACCAGTTACCACTCTTTGTGCTTGACTGAATACGCTAGTAGTAGTACGATCAAGCGTTCCGTCAGCTAACTTTGTATTCTTGTACCATAAGGCGTTACCATTTGCAGGATCAACACCAGCCCACTCTGCAGTATAGAATACACCAATTGCATATCCTTCTTGAACACGGTTCATGCTACCAACTCCACCTTCAATTACTTGACCTTGGATATTGGTTACTTTACCTTGGTTCAATGCTACGTTAAAGCTTGTATTCCATTTGAAAGCACCAACAAAGTTTTGTGTATTCAATACAAATTCAAAACCTTTGTTTTCTAATTCACCAACGTTTTTCACCATGCTAGAGAAACCAGTTGTAGCAGGGATATTTACGTTTAATAATAAACCAGTTGTATTTTTTACATAGTAATCGATTTCTCCAGAGATTCTATTATTGAATAAACCGAAATCGATACCCGCGTCTAATTGACTAGTTGTTTCCCATTGTAAATTATCATTTCTTAATTGAGAAGGTCTTTGACCAGCAGCGCCTGCATAACCTGCATCACCACTAAACAAGCCTAATTGAGGGAAGTTACCAATTTCAGAGTTACCCACGATACCATAAGAAGCTCTCGCTTTTAAGAAGCTCACTATTTTATTATCCATTAAGAATTTTTCGTTAGACAAGATCCAACCAGCAGAAACCGCTGGGAAGAAACCTGTTCTAGCGTTCTTACCGAATCTAGAAGAGGCATCGATACGACCACTTGCAGAAACGATATACTTTTCATTGAAAGTATAATTAGATCTTAAGAAATAAGATAAGAATCTGAAATCTGATTGAGAAGAACTACCACCAGACTTAGTTGCAGCACTAGCAATTTTTTGATAAGAATCAGAAGGGAAACCAGTACCGGTTGTACTGTTGTATTTCGCTTGAGATTGTTGGTATTGCATACCTAAAGTAGCAGCAAAATTGTGCTTACCAGCTACTTTATTATAGTTGAAATAACTGTTGGTGTTATAGTTGGTAATGAATGCGCCTGTGTTTACACCTTCGCCTGTTGCAGAACTTGTGTTTCTTACAGTTTGAGTTTGATAATAACGTTCTTCGTTTTGGCTTAAGAAGTCTAAACCAAATTCAGATTGGAAAGTTAAACCAGGTAATAATTTTACTTTGAAATAAGTATTACCAAAAGTTCTGTATACATCTTGCACATATCTAGCGTAGTCAATTTGAATTCTTGGGTTAAAATATAAACCAACGTTTACATCACCTGGAGGCGTACCTGCTGGTAAACCAGTTGAAGGATCTAAAAATGGCGTCATTGGTAATAAAGCTGCAGATTGTAATGGGTTTGAGAACGCATTATCACCTGGTAAACGACGGTTAAAAGTTCTAGATAAACTTAAAGACACACCTAAATCTAACCAGCTATTTGCTTGTTGGTCTACATTCAAACGACCTGTTGTTCTGCTTATATTGTTACCAACGATTGTACCACCTTGGTCTAAATGTTGGAAAGAACTAAAGAATTTTGTTTTATCATTACCACCTCTGATTTGTAAATCAGCTTGACGGTATTCTCCTGTTTGGAAAGCTTGATCCTGCCAATCATATGACTTGCTTGGATCTTTATCCCATAAACCATAGCTATGATAGCTCATGATGTCATTTTTCATGTATGAGGTATAGCTATATGGATCGTTGTAAGGAATGCCTTCTGCATCATCAGAATATTTTGCAGCTTCCATTGCTAACTCATTGTACTCAGTTGAGTTCAACATTCTTACTCTCTTAGTTGCTTCTGATTGACCAGTTTGCAAGTTGAAAGTAATTTGAGTTCTTCCAGCTTTACCTCTTTTAGTTGTAATTAAAACCACACCATTCGCAGCACGAGATCCGTAGATCGCACCTGCAGATGCATCTTTTAAAACTTCGATAGACTCGATATCATTTGGGTTCAAATCTGTTAAAGGGTTCATGTCACCACCATAAGTAGATTGGTCACCAGCAGTAACTGGGATACCATCTAATACATACAATGGTTGGCTAGATGCAGAGATAGAAGAGTTACCTCTAATTCTCACTGTAACAGCTTGACCTAATTTACCAGATTGGCTATTAACGAATACACCCGCAGCTTTACCTTGTAATGCCGCATCCACACTTGGTGTTGGCATGTACTCGATATCTTTACCTTTAACGCGGGCAATGTTACCTGTTAATTCTTTTTTAATCAATGATCCACCAAAACCAGTTACAACCACTTCAGAAAGTGATCTTACATCCTGTTTCAGTACAATTAAAAAAGACTTCGCATTGGTAGAAACCTGACGGCTTTCGTAACCAACTGCTACTACTTCTAATACTTTGTTTGCTTGAACTGCAATTGTGAAATTACCTTGAGCATCAGAGTTAACTCCTGCTTTTGTTCCTTTAACAAGTACACTTGCACCTGCAATTGGAGCACCTGACTCATCGGTAACCTTACCATTGACTGTTGTGTTTTGAGCTATTGCCACTCCAATCATAAGGAAGGAAGCAAGAAAACTCAATAGAAAAAATTTTTTCATCATAGAATTTATTTTTTTGAAAAAACCATATTGGATTGTCTGCAATTTAACAAAATTTTAGACTTTATAATGCATTTATATAAAATTCTTTAAATTTATTAATATTATTTATGATTATTATAATATTAATTTATGATTTTGATTTCTATGTATTTCATTTTTTGACAAGAAAATCCTCGTTTTTCGGCAAATACTGTGAAAAAAAATGAGAATCCAGGTATCTTTACTGCATGAGTAAGTCAAAATCTGCCTTTTTTTGCACCAATTGCGGCTATGAGTCCGCAAAATGGGTTGGCAAATGCCCAGCCTGTAATGAATGGAATACTTTCACCGAAGAAGTGATTGATAAAGGCAAGGGGAACACTCAAACCTGGGAAGATTATGCACTGACTCAAAAAGGGACCGAAGTCATTGCGATCAATGAAGTACAAAGTCAATCAGAAAAAAGAATAGACAGCTCAGATCCAGAATTGAACCGCGTTTTAGGTGGCGGCATTGTACTGGGTTCCATCGTACTTGTTGCAGGAGAACCTGGTATTGGGAAAAGTACTTTGTTTTTACAACAAGGTTTAATGATGAAGGATCAAACAGTTTTATATATCAGTGGAGAGGAAAGTATTCAGCAAATTAAAATGCGTGCCGACCGATTAAGTTTGGAGAATGATCATTTTTATTTATTGACCGAGACACATACGCAAGCAATTTTTAAAGCAATAAAAAAATTAAAACCCACAGTAGTGATTGTTGATTCAATTCAAACACTTGAATCCAATTTAATTGATGCCGCTGCTGGAAGTATTTCACAAATCAAACAAACTGCTGCAGAATTTCAAAGATTTGCAAAAGAAACAGGTACACCAGTTTTTTTAATTGGCCATATCACTAAGGAAGGTTCTATTGCTGGACCAAAAATTTTAGAACATAT
>CALPJR020000053.1 GCA_943323935.2 Bifidobacterium breve | reverse complement strand
TCGTCAAGCGGTAACCGCTGCAGGTAGTGGTTGTATGGCAGCTTTAGACGCTGAGCGTTTCTTAACAGCAAAGGGTCACTAATTAAATCTTTACTATGCACATCTATTTAAATGATTTAATTTTCAATGGTTTCCATGGAGTTTATCCAGCAGAAAAAAAAATTGGAAATACATTTAAAGTAGATGTGCGTATTCATTTTACTCCGGCAACAAAAACAATCGATAAATTAGATCAAACCATCGACTATGTTCAAGTGTATCATTTGATACAAAAAATCATGTCAGTGCCAACGCCATTACTTGAAACGATTGTAGCAAATATTGCAGATCAAATTTTGACTGCACATCCTATCGCGGAATCTGTGTATGTAAAAATCACCAAACAACAATTAGCAGTACCTTATTTCGAAGGAACAACTGCAGTAGATATAGAACGTTTCAGGTCTAATTCTTCCAAATCATCTGCGTCGATTTAGAAATCTCCTCGATTTAGGATTTAAATTTTCTTGTTCTTCCATCGCATCGTCCTGATGTAGAAAAACGAAGGAATCAATAAACTTAACCAATAGATGACCTCACTAAACCATCCGTAAGTGATAGGCATTTGGTAATATTCTAGTACAAGATAGTTGTAGATAATATAGATTACAATGGCTGCAAATTCAATCATTAAGGTGACTTTGGATTGTCCTGTTCCTGTTACAGCACTTAACCAAATGGTAGATGCAGACATCAAAAGTAATGCAACAGATACGATTCTTAAAACCGGAATACCTTCGGTTAAAAAGCCTTCCCCTTGACCATAAATAGAAAGAAATTGAGCTGCAAAAACATTGATCATAATTGCGACAATGAATGCAAATCCAAAACTCCATCGCATGATTTTATAAATGAGTTCAATCACTTTTTCTTGCAAATTCTGTCCGATGATATTACTCACCATCGTGGTGGTGGTGGCTGCAAATGCCCAGGTAAAGCAACCAAAAAAACCAAATATATTACGCATGGCATTGGAAACTGCAAGGGATTGTTCTCCTCTATGTTCTATTAAAATATAAAAGAATTCCCAGCTAATAATGCTTATCATGTATTGCATCATCAATGGAGAAGATTGCACTAAAATTAGTTTTACATAATCCATTTTGAGTTCAAGCTTTTTGAATAAATCAAATCTTGCCCCAATTTTTTGATAATGAATCACAAGGTAAATCACAAGCAAGCCCATGATTTCTGCAATGATAGAAGCATAGGCTGCACCATTTAAACCCATTGCTGCAAATCCAAAATGTCCAAAAATCAAACTATAATCAAAAAAGATATTGAACAATGCTTCAGTAGCTGTACCGATGATTAAGAATTTACTTTGATTGGTGCCTACTAATAAGGCATTGCGCATCTGGTAGATGAATAAAAAGGGGAGGCCCCAAATACGTATTTTTAGAAATTCAATGACGGTATTGGCTCTTGATGCATCAATTAATAAAGCATGAAATATTGTTGGCGCAATAAAGTAAGTGAAACCAATACCAACAATAGATAAAAAAATAGAAATAATGACCCCTTGATTAAATAAGACACCAATCTCATCTACTCGGTTTTCGCCTGCTCGTCTCGAAATAAGTGCTTGTAATCCATTGTTAAGCCCTTGTCCCATCACGCCAAAAATCAAATAATAGACCCCTGTAATACCTCCAATGGCGAGTGCTTGCTTACTCAAAGCACCTAAAAAGATATTGTTGATGATAAAGTTAAACTGAGGGACCAAGATAGCCAAGGCGATAGGGATAGATATAGTTAGTATTTGTTTACTACTAATATTCACCTGTAAGGATGGGGTCGCTGCTGTTTGACTCATATAAATACAAATCTACAACTAGTTTTAGCAATACATAGGCTCTTTTTTTTGTATCATTGCAGTAGAAATTGACTATGAAAAAAATTGGCATTTACGGCGTACAAGAAAGTACAGCAAATAATAAGGTGGAAGATCTTTATTTGATAGTAGACGAACAGTCTATCTGTTTTGTAGTAAAAAACCATATCAATGGTACATATATTGCTTTTGAATATTTTGAAAACACCACAGACCAAAATGGATGGAATCAACTATTGGGTTATTTGCAAAATAATTCAAAGCTGATCCAATCATTTTATAGACAGGTTCAGTTTGTGATGAATACAAAAAGAACCTTATTAACCAAAACTGTGAGCACTGGTGCAGATGCATTTTACCATAATGAATTTAGTCTTGTTGTTGGCACAAAAATGGAAGAAGAACTACAATTGCAAAAAATTGGGCAAGAACAAGTTTTGGTATATAGTGTGCCAGATGCGTTAAGTACTTTATTAACGAGGTCTTTCCCTACTGGTAAATGGGTCAATTATTTAAACAGTTTGGTTGCATCGAATCAAGGGGATGGGGTTTGCATTACTTTATTTAACGAATATTTTATTTTATTGATGATTCAAAATGGGAAACCACATTTTGTAAATTATTTTAATAAAAGCGGGGATGACCAAAATCAATACCTGGTGTTGAACGCATGTATTCAAGCAAATATTCAACCTAAGGATACGAACTTGAATGTAATTGGGTACAGTGCAGATAGGGATTTATGGATGCAGGCACTAGCTAGTTATTTTGCAGGTGCACATATGCAACAGGTGCCTGATGAAGGTATTGGAGCTACACTCAATACGGATTATCCAAACCATCATTACGCGCCTTATTTTATCTTTTAAGTTGTACGCATGAGAATTATTTCAGGAAAATTTGGAGGCAGAAGGATTCATCCGCCTACCAATATGCCACATACAAGACCCACAACGGATATTGCGAAAGAGGGGCTTTTTAATATTTTACATAATAGAGTGGCTATAGACGGTGCTATTACTTTAGATTTATTTGGAGGGACTGGTTGTATCAGTTACGAATTGGCATCTAGAGGCGCAGCGCAATTAACTATTGTAGAGAAGGATAAAACAATGCTTGATTTCATTAAAAAGAATATTGATTTTTTGAAGATCGAAAATACAATGACGATACAAATGGATGTGTTTCAATTTTTAGCCACTTGTAATCAACAATATGATATCATTTTTGCAGGCCCGCCTTATGCACTAAATACCATTGATGACCTGCCAAAAATCATTGTCGAAAAGAAATTGATCAGTCCTAAAGGTTATTTCATTTTGGAACATACACCACGTAATGATTATAAAACATTTGAAGGCTATAGTTTTCAAAGAAATTATGGTGCTACCATTTTTAGTTTTTTCGAATGCATATAACAAAGGCCGAAGCGCGTAACATATTATCCCAAAAAAGAGCAGCATTGACTGAATCAGCATGCATGAAAATGGATGATCTACTACTCATTCAATTACAACGTATCGATTGGTCGACGACATCCGTCCTTGCAAGTTTTTATCCATTAGCAAATAAGAATGAGCCCAATACTTTGTTATTCGAAAAATACATCAAGACCTTGTATCCATTTATAAGATTCTGTTATCCAATTATTGATAACCAACAACATCAAATGGAGTTTTATTTTGAAACCGAAACCTTACAGTTAAATGCATATGGTATACAAGAACCTTTGCCATTTAATCATGTCCCCTCGGCATTGATCGATACCATGTTGGTTCCATTATTAGGTTTTGACCAAAAAGGACATCGTGTTGGCTACGGAAAAGGATATTATGATCGCTACCTAGCAAAAGCCAATAAAGGCTTGCAAAAAATAGGGGTTTCTTACTTTGAGCCAATGGACAATTTCACTGATACCAACGAATTTGACGTACCTTTATCATGTTGTATCACGCCGTGGAATACCTATGCATTTGAATAATATTTTTTTAAAATCCTTTAGAGTTCTACTCTTACCTTTTGCTATCATATATGGATGGATTGTGACATTGCGTAATTGGATGTACGCAAAAAAATATTTCAAGTCAGTGCACTTTAATTTACCCATCATTTGTGTGGGTAATCTCTCCTTAGGAGGAACAGGAAAATCTCCCATGGTAGAACATTTATTATCCATACTTTCCTCGGAATATAAAACAGCCACATTAAGTAGGGGCTATAAACGAAAAACCAAGGGTTATGCTTTAGCTACAGATCAATCCACCGCATTAGAAATTGGAGATGAGCCAATGCAGTTTCATTTAAAATTTCCAAATGTGGGCGTGGCGGTAGGAGAGCGACGTATCGAAGCCATTCCTCAATTGATCCAAGATATCCCAGACTTACAAACAGTGATACTAGATGATGCATTTCAGCACCGTGAGATAGATGCACATTTTAGTATTCTTTTAACCGAATATGATAACCTGTATTGCGATGATTTCTTTTTCCCTACTGGTGATCTTAGGGATGAGCGAAAGTCTGCAAAGCGCGCCAATATCATAGTGGTGACCAAATGTCCTTTGGATATGACAGAAGCAGATAAAGCTGAGGTATTAGAGCGACTTTATCCAGAACAACATCAATCTGTATTTTTTACAGCCATTGCTTATGAAACACCTTATCATATATATAACCCATCAGACCAATGGGTGTTGACCATGCGAGACGAGGTATTATTGGTTTGTGGTATCGCTAACCCCATTCCTTTAAAAAATTATTTACACGAAAACACACACACTTATTATCAATTAAGTTACAGCGACCATCATATTTTCTCGATAGAAGATTTAAATGAGATGCGCAATAAATTTGAACAGATTAACGCAAAGAGTAAGCTTATTCTTACCACCGAAAAAGATGCAGTTAGATTAGTGAAGTATACCAATGAATTAAATGATATGCCATTGTATGTACTACCTATCAAGCCCTTTTTCCTATTTAATCAAGCAACTGAATTTAATCAATTGGTCATTGATTTTGTAGCACAATATCATCAACAAACAAATGAACAGTAAAAAAGACAAGAAGAAGTCAAAAACAACTACAAAGCAGACCCATTTAACGACAACGTATAAAGGGGTATTAGATATTGCCAAATCAGGCATGGGTTTTATCATTGTACAAGGAATGGAACAAGATATTTTAGTATTCCCAGCCGATTTTAATACCGCACTTAAGGGCGACGAAGTCCGTGTTAAAATCACTAAAATTAGACAGGGCTCTGGAAAAAAAGAAGGTAAAGTCGTAGAGATTGTAAAAAGAAAACAAGTTTCTTTTTCAGGTACCATGCAGATCATGCAACACCATGCCTTTTTCTTACCCAATACCATACATCCAATGCCAGATATTTATATCCCAATGGATAAATTAAAGGGTGCTAAGACAGGCGATAAAGTGATTGTACAGTTGACCAAATGGGAAAACTCAAATAAAAAACCAGAAGGAGAAGTACTAGAAATATTTACACCAGAGAAAGAGAATGATATGGCCATGAAATCAATCGTGGCAGAATCAGGATTTCCATTGGTATTTGATGGAGAAGTATTGGCTTTTGCAAAAACATTATCCGATAAAATATCTCCCGAAGAAATTGCAAAAAGAAAAGACTACCGAAAAGTTTTGACATTCACCATTGACCCCGTGGATGCGAAGGATTTTGATGACGCCATTTCATTCCAACATTTAGACAATGGGCATATCGAAATTGGGGTGCATATTGCCGACGTAAGTCATTTTGTGCAACCAGGTACTGCAGTGGATAAAGCAGCATATGAAAGGGCCACATCGGTGTATTTACCAGATAGGGTGTATCCAATGTTGCCCGAAAGGATTTCAAATGAACTATGTTCTTTAAGACCTAAGGAAGAAAAATTAACTTTCTCAGCAACATTTGAAATAGATGCCGCTGGTAAGATTGTACATACCTGGTATGGCAAAACAGTGATCTTTTCTGATCGTCGATTTACTTATGAGGATGTACAAGAAATTATAGAATCAAAAGAAGGCGACCACAAAGAAGTGATTTTATGGCTGCATGATTATACCCAAGATTTGAGAAAGAAGCGTTTCGAAAATGGCGCAATCAATTTCTCATCACAAGAAGTTCGTTTTACTTTAGATGCTACAGGGAAACCAACTGGAATTACTGTAAAAGAAAGTAAAGCATCACATCAATTGATCGAAGAATTGATGTTAAAAGCGAATCAATTGATTGCAGAAAAAATGGGCACAGTGAAAGTGAAAAAAGAAGTATTGCCTTTCCCTTATCGCGTGCATGACCAACCGAATGAAGACAAATTAAATCCATTTGTGGTATTTGCTAAAAAGCATGGATATCCTTTTAATATTGATTCTCCAGACCATATCGCACATAGCTTTAACAATTTAATGTTGGCATCTAAAGGCAAACCAGAACAACATGTATTAGAACAATTGGGTATCCGCACCATGGCCAAAGCGGTCTAC
>CALPJR020000052.1 GCA_943323935.2 Bifidobacterium breve | reverse complement strand
TTCCTTCATTTAATCTTTCTTTGACTTTTAATTAAGCTTTCAAATATGCTTGTTCTTTTTGCACAAGTAGATCAAATACTTTTTGTAAAATAGGGGAGTCTGTAGGAATTGCTGTAGCATCTATTTTGCTAACAGGAATAATGCGTTTGGTAGAACTTGCTATGAATGCGCCTTTTGCAGTATGGATTTCTTCAAGAGCAATAGGTCTTTCTTCAATAGTAATCCCATTTGCAGATGCCTCCTGTAAAATATTTTTTCTTGTAATCCCTTTTAAGACTTGATCCTTAGCAGTTACAATATGTCCTTGCTCAGAGATTAAGAAAAAATTGGACCTAGGACATTCCCTGATCATCCCCTCGTGGGTGTATAAAATATCTTGCCCACCAAATGCTTTTAATTGAGGTTGTAAGTATATGGCCATCAAGTAATCAGTCGTTTTAACTTGCGGTAATTGACGTTGAAATGGATGACTCATTAATGCAAAAGGATTGACTGCAAATTGATTGGAGGGAACGGGTAAAGGCTGTTGAATTATAGTTAGTCTTGGTTGCTCTAAAGCATAACCATCCGAACTGTCACCACCAGATACGATTAGTTTAAGGCCAGAATAGGGCATATCATTTTTTGCAACCAATTCCATCACGATTTTCAAAATGGACTCCTTTGATTGAGGCAGTTCCATGTGCATGATCGCAGCAGAATTGTACAAACGGTCTAAATGGTCTTCTACAAATAAAGGCTTGTTGTCCACCACCCTTAGGTAGTCAAAAATACCATACCCTCTTTGTATCAGTAAATCGTTCAATGACATGCCGGTTTGGCTAAAAGGACTTATTTGTCCATTGTAATAACAGCTGGTATTTTCCAAAATGGGTGATTTAGGTATAAAATTAATGATTATAAATACATTAAGCCTATAAAAATGGGTTTAGAGCACTATGATTATTAAGTGATTTTATGACATGATGTTAAACAAAAAGAAAATGTTATATTAATTTAATTTATAATATATATAATATTGTTAATGTATATCTAAGGTAATTTTCAACATGAATTTTAGATTAAATGAATAAAATCTAAGTTCAAATCATTTATATTCTAATGTTTGTTAATATATTTAACATACTACACTCCCCCCTTTAAGTACCCTCCTGTCTTACTGGTGTAATTAAATGTTTTATATATATTTTAATTAACAAGTTTTGTTTAAACACAAAACAGTAATTATTCTTTTATGATTTTATCAAAATTGAAGCAAACCTTATTAGGTGCTACGATCGTAATCAGCAGTTTAGTAATGCAGGTGCATGCACAGTCAAGTTCTCCAAAAAGAATCACTGTCGACCCTAGTTCTACAACAAACAGTGGTACAAGTTTCTCAACCATTAAAATGGCGGTAGATTCGTCTAGTGATAGAGATACCATTTTGGTTAAAGAAGGAACTTACAAAGAAAAGATCATAGTTGGTGGGTCTAAACGTTTGGTTTTTGCTTCAGAGTTTTTACTTGATGGACAAAAAACGCATATCAATAAAACAATCATATCTGGGGGTGGTATAACTCAGAATAGTATAAACGATGTCCTATTTGGCGCATTTGGTGATACATATGATAGTACCTATTTTAGGTTTGTTGGTTTTACAATAGATAGTGCAGCTAAGTACGGTATGGAAGTGAGAGGAGGTTTAGTCACAGATTGTATATTTAAAAACTCTGGTTCTGCTACAACAGTTCCATTTTATTTTCACGGGACATATTTAAGAAATATTACAGTTTATAATAATATTGGTACAGCTATTATTGCATTCAATGGAGTTGGTTCACAAAACACCAATGCGCCATTTGGAGTTATCGAGAATGGATTATTTTATAATAACAAAGGAGTTTCACAAAATCAAAACAACGAAAGAGGACCTTATGGACAAAATTTAGGGGGTGTTATATGGTTTAATCAAGATGTAAAAGCAAAGTTGTTAAATAGTATTTTCTACAATAATAGTGGAGATCATGTTTTGGTTATGGGAGGAGGAAGTACATTTGAAAATATTGATGTATATAATAACGTTTTTTACAAGAACAAGACAAGAACAGCGTTTTTTAGAACATGGGAAGGTGATTATGGTCGAAATAACATGACTACAACGTGGTATAATAATATAATTGATAACGATTTTACTCAAGCAACACAGCCAAATGCTAGTGAATTTGCTTGGGGTGGAGGTAGTGGAAATACTAAACCTTCTAAGTTCATTTTTAAGAATAATTTATTTGGCAAAGCATTAAATATTTCAGATCAAACTGGATTTAGTTCGGGATTTACTTTCGATTATGATACAGCTTCTCACATTATTTCCACGGTTAAGTTCAAAGATACTGCTGCTTTAGATTTTAGCTTAATATCTACAAGTCCTGGAATTGGTGCAGGTATCGCAAGTCTTGTTCCAACAAAAGACTTTAATGGCAATAATCGACCTAATCCAACAGGAACTTCTGTTGATATTGGTGCAATTGAGTCTATCCTTGCGTATCCTACTCCTGAAATCACTTCTCTTCAAAACGCAGTTATTAGTGGGAAAAGAGCGATTAGATTAAGTTATTCAATATTTAATAATCCAAGACCTGACTCAATAATTATTTATAGAAATACTTCAACTGATACAGCAGTTATTTTGTCAACACCAATTGATTCCGCTTTTTTTGACCCAAGTGCTCAATCAATTTATACAGATACTAGTGCATTATTAGTTAATACAACGTATAATTATATAATCAAAACTTTTTACAAATCAGCCTTAAGAAATTCTTCAGGAAGTGTAAGACTTAGTTTAAAGACACCTTCAGTTGCCTCTATTGTGAGTGTCCCAACGAATTTAACTTTAACACCTACAGGCAGATCAAATATGACTTTAAGCTGGGTGTCAGTTAATAAAGTAGCTAGTGCAACTGCTTCAACCACCTTCATTGATATTTATAGAGGAGAGAGTGTGAGTTCCATATCCAAATTGGTTTCAATTCGTGATACATCAGATACTTATGAAGATAAGTCTACTATTCCAAGTACTAAGTACTATTATTATCTGATTAACCGAGACAGTGTGAATAATGTTATCTCAGATACAAGTATTAATAAATCTGGAACTACTGGTAGTTTATTAAGTTCCATTATTATTTATGTTAAAGCCTCTGCTCCATCTGGCGGTTCTGGATCTGAAGCTGCTCCTTTTAATACTTTAAAATTAGCATTTGAACAAGCTAAACAAGGAGATAGAGTCGTTGCATTAGAAGGTACTTATAATGAAAAGTTTACCATTACTCCTGGTGTTATTTTTGGTTCCAAATATTTAATTGACAACACAGATACCGGTGCAATTAGAAAAACTATTATTAGTGCTGCTGGAATAAATGGCAATATGATTGCTTTTAACACTAATAATACTAATGGAAGATGGATAAGAACTCAGTTTGTTGGACTTCACTTTACAGGTGCTGCAGGATCTGGTAAACAACTATTTGAGTTTAATTATGGGCAAATGCCAGTAACTATTGACCGTTCATTATTTACAAATAATGGTCCAAGAGTTCTGACTTATATTGAAGGAAGAAACCCAGACCAAGATAATATTTACGGAAGAATTTATGACAGTTTGATACTGCAAAATTCAACATTTGAGAATAACTATGGTAGACTAGAAATTGGAGGGAGGGAGATTTTAATTCAAAATAATACTTTTACAAATAATAATATAGATTATACAAGACCACAAGGTCATTGGATTGGGTATTCTGTTATTGCAGGTTGGGTTAATGGAAAAACAATTATTTCAAATAATATTTTCTTAAAGAATGGTACAACATGGAACGATTTAAATCAGGTTTCTGTTTTAAGAATAAATGGGAATGACTCTATTTTTTATACTAACAACTCATTTGTCGGAAATAATGTACCTATCATTGGGTTAGATAATAATGTTCCTGCCTCTTATTACACCAATAATATATTCCACAATAATAGTTCTAATTTTTACATTGGAACTTCTAATTCATCTAAATTTATATTTAAAAATAACTTCTTCAATAGTGATCCTCAAATTGACAAGTACCTTTCAAATTTAGATGCTGATTTTTCAAATAATATAGTTGCCTTAAATCCAAATTTCTCTGATTCAGTTAAATTAATTTTAGATCCATCAAGTAATTTAATAAATAGTGGGTCTAATGTTTTTGGAAAAACAAATAGTTTAACAGTACCAGTTAAAGATATATATGGTAATGCTAGACCATTGCCTGCTGGGACAAATTCAGATATTGGAGCAGTTGAATCTCCTTTTGCATTTCCTTCTCCAACCTTAACAACTGCTGATGGAGGAGATAAAAGTATTATTTTGAAATGGAGGAAGCCAACTAACGGCAATATTAGTGGTTATGAAATCTTTAGATCTAATTCTAGTATACCTAATAATACCTCAGTTTCTCCAACAATTACTATAGATTCAGCTGGTATTTTGAATTATAAAGACACTGCACTTACTAACTTAACATCATATTTTTATAGACTTCGAGCATTTAGTGGAACAACAACAAAAGTGTATAGTGGACTTTCTAATCAACTTTCTGTAAAACCTAATGTTCCACCTGTAGGAGTAGATACAGTAAGTGCCTATGCTGGTGCAAGAAATGTTGCTTTAAAGTGGATTGATACTGCAGGCAAGAGAAAGTATAACATATATCGAGGTACTTTAGCAACCAATTTAGAAAAAATTGCATCTGCTGTTGATACAAATTATTATGTGGACAATGCAGTTGCTACGAATACGAGATTTTATTATGCTGTTAGTGTAGTGGATAATGTAGGTGCTTCTAGTGCTTTATCAAAGATTGCAAATGCAAGTGCATCCAACATATGGGTTTTAGATACGGCAGGTAAGGCAGTAAATAATGGCTCAGCATTCTTACCAATGAAGAGTTTACAATATGTTATTGATAATGGATTGCCTGGGGATACTATTTTATTAAATGATGGTATTTACTATGAAAATATCGAGTTAATTAGGAAGCAATATACAATCATGGCAAAGAATAAAGGTAAAGCTGTATTAAGACCAAGTGCAGAATTTGCTAGTTCTAAGCCAATTATCAGAATTCAAGATCAACATGATTGGAACTTAAGTTCATATCCAAGTAATAGAAATACGTTCATAGGTTTAGTTATTTCGGAATCTAGAATGACACAGTGGAATTCAAATTTAGCCCCTGCCGCTTTAGATGTGAATTTTAATTCAAATCCATTATTTGATGCTTGTACATTCACAAATAATACATCTCAGTTTGTATTCAATACAAATCAGTCATCTGCTGAAATAAGAAATTCATTGATCATCAGCAATACAGTACAAAATGGTGTATTTAATTTAAACGGTGGTGGCGATGATTCTACAAGGCCTAAAACAAGAGTATTAAGAATTGTTAATTCATTGATTGCTAATAATAGTTATTTATCAAGGAACTGGGGTGCAGAAAGAGGGGCTGTTATTTTTAATAGTATTATTTATGAAAATGGTTATGATGCTAATTTTAATGATAAACTTTATAGAGTAGTTGGATCAATCGTAGACAACCCTAAGTTATTAGCACAATCTGCAAGTAATAAATTGGTTGAGCCTCAATTTAATAATCCATCAAGTAATGATTTTAGTTTAAGCGCTTTCTCTCCAGCTTTGGGAATGGCAGAATCAAGATATATAATTCCTGGATCTCCTCTGAGAGATACTTTAAATGCTATTACATACGATTACAATAATGTAACAAGACCAAATCCTGCAGGAACAGCTGGTGATGTAGGTCCATTTGAAAGTAAGTTTAGTTTAGCTGCCCCTCAAATCACAAGATTGCAAAAAGCTGCAAAAACTGTTACTTTAACATGGGAGAAGCCAGATGCAAAAGTAAACTATGCAGGCATTAAAGTCTATAGAGATACTATTAGAACATCTTTAGATACAATTGCAGCTTTGAATATTACTATTGACCCAACTAAAAATACTATTACAGATGAGTTGCCAAATACGAATAAGACTTATTATTATGCGCTTAAAGCAACATTAGGAACTGGTGCTTCGGAAATCAAAACAGGTTTAAGTAATGTGAAATCTGTATTGGATACAATTTTTATTCCAGCACTTAATTTTGGTTTAGATACTGCATCATTTAGAATTAAATCTGGAAGTAGGAACGGTGGACATGTATCTAATTTAATGCATCTTGTAAATCTTGGATCAGATGCTACCCCTGGCCTTCCTAAGGTGATTTTCTATTCCCAAGAATTTAAAACAGTAGATAGCTCGTCTCAGTCTTCAAATGAGTCTGATTATTTGAATGTATTAAATATCAATAAAGGGACTGGAAACAATAGTATTGCATTTAGTTTGAATAAAAGGCCTTTATTAAATAAGGGTAAAGCAGATTATTTACAATTGCTTTCGGCAACAAATGTGAATGGCGATGATGACTTTGATTTTGTAGCCTTATTTAGAAAAGC
>CALPJR020000051.1 GCA_943323935.2 Bifidobacterium breve | reverse complement strand
TCTTTATAGTCCGCCTCTAACATGTAGTTCGTAAAGCTTTTCCCAAAATAAAAATTTTGAGGATCTAAATGCCTTAATTGCTCCTTTGGCATTTCAATAAATGGGATATTTTCTACGCTCATTTTTATTCGTTTTTGATGCTAAATCAAGCACAAAGAAACACAAAATAATAAAGACATACAATTGTTATTTTTTCAAATCAATCAATTCAGTTAATTTTCGGTATCCAAACCCTATGAAAGAAGTCAAAAATAAGTTGCCAAATAGCGTATTAGTGCATCTGTACAAAGAAAGCTTAGTACTAGGACTTGCACCTACGAATGTGGATAAAAAAGCACAGGCATCCCCGACTGTTGAGGATAAAAATGCAGCAATAGCAGCAGAAGAGCCCATCATTGCACCAATCAAATTTCTTGGAGAGCACCAAAAAAAGATCCTTGTTTTAGTGCAAGATCCAGATGCGGTGCATTTAAACGAAAGGGCCTTTGACTTGTTGACTTCGATCTTATATGCATGCAAATTAACCATTGCTGATATTGCTTTAATTAACCTTGCAAATAAAAACTTTTCATTGCATCAAATTTTAACAAAAGTACCTTCTGATTTTGTGTTGGTTTTTGATATCAATCCAACGCAATTAAAAATAAAATTACCTACCAAATTATATACGCCAATTTTACTTGGTGAAACCCATTTATTATTCAGTAATAATTTATCACAAATGCAAGGAATTGATCAAGCTTCTAAAATTGAAAAGACAAAATTATGGACTGCATTAAAAATAATTTTTAAATTATAAACTGAATTTATAATTACAATGCACACACTTATTTTTGCTACCAACAATAGAAATAAAGTTGCCGAAATTCAATCCTTGGTTGGCCCTAATTTTACAATTATTCCACTGAAAGAAGCTGGCATTGAGATTGATATTCCAGAACCACACGATCAATTGGAGGCCAATGCACAAGAGAAAGCCGTGACTATTTTTAATTTGACCCATCAAAATTGTTTTAGCGAAGACACAGGATTAGAAATTGAAGGCTTAGGTGGCGCACCTGGTGTAAAAAGTGCAAGATATGCAGGAGAAAATAGCAATGCACAGGCCAATATCGACCTGGTTTTAAGTAAAATGGCTGGCATTGACAATAGAGCTGCACAATTTAGAACTGTCATTTGTCTTATTTGGGAAAATCAAACCTACTATTTTGAAGGTATCTGTAAAGGGCAAATTTTAAGCAATATGCAAGGTGAAAATGGATTTGGCTATGATCCAATATTTGTTCCTGATGGCGCATCTAAAAGCTTTGCCAATATGACGATGGACGAAAAGAATCAATTTAGTCATCGGAAAAAAGCCGTGACGCAATTGTTTGAATTCTTAGGTAAATTATAAGTTTATTGAATGAATGGCGTCTCGCTATTCCAAATTTTCCAACTCGCGTCGGCTTGTAAGTGTAACATTTCTAAACCATTCTGTGTGGTCGCACCTTGCGCTGCCCCTTTTTCTAAAAATTTGGTTAATGCAGGATTGTACACCAAATCATACAGATGATGCTTTGATGTAATCGCCTCATAAGGCAAAATTGGGGCCTCCTCTATATTTGGAAACATACCCACAGGGCTTGTATGAATCAACAATGTATGCGCTGTAATCACATCTGGTGTGAGTGATGCATAGCTTATACAGTTTTCTGATGCAGTTCTTGAAACGAATTGATACGCAATACCTAATTTTTGAAGCACCCATTCAACTGCAGCAGCAGCGCCACCTGTCCCAAAAATGAGGGCCTTTTCATGATGCGGTTGCAAGTAAGGCAATAAAGTTTGTTCAAAACCTATGACATCTGTATTATAACCATATAGTGCCCCTTGGTGTAGTTGAATACAATTACATGCTTGGATGGATTGTACCACAGATGAGGTATGCTGCAAAAAAGGGATGACTAATTTTTTATAAGGAATGGTTACATTCAATCCTTTTAAAGATGGATTGTTTTTCCATAAGTCCAAAAATAAATCGATGGATTCAATTGGATAATTTTCATACTGCGCGTCCAATATATTTTTTGTCAAAAAATGATTGGCAAAGTATCCTTTTGAAAAAGAATGCGATAATGGAAATCCAATTAATCCAAACTGGCGCACAATTATTTATTTAAGTATAAATCAAACGTATCTCCGCGAAGTCCAATACGCATTGCTTCTAAAGGAATAATTTCTGATGGCGCAATATTACCAAGGTTCACATTGCAACCTATTAATTCAAGAAAATATAATTGTTGTGCTTTTTGTGGTGCTTCCCAAAGAATTTTTTCTGCAGGAATTTTAGTCAAAATCTCTTGTACAAGCCCTTCTCTCACTTCTCCTGAACCTCTATATATACCTACGTTTCCGGCTTCTCTTGCTTCTGCAATCACATAAGATGCACCTGCACTTAATTCGGCACTCATTAACTCAATCCATTTGTATGGTGGAATAATATGTGCTGCATCTTTACTACCAACTTCACTAAATACTTTTGCAAATTTTGAAATTTTTTCGATATAGCCACATTTCTCGGAATGTGGAATTTCAATAGAACCATCACTCACTTCAATGACATCAATTTTATAATCCTTACACATGGCAATATAATCGTCAAACTGATTTCTGATCACAAAAGCTTCGAACAATGTTCCGCCAAAATAAACTGGAATATTATGTTGTTGATACAATTCAATTTTAGCTCTCAAATTGGGTGTCACAAATGATGTACCAAAACCTAATTTAACAATATCCGTATGCGGTGCGCCAACACTTATAAAACTTTCTGCATCTCTTAAGCTAAGGCCTTTATCCATCACCATAGTTAATCCGTGTTGTCTTGGCTGTTTTGTTCGCTCTGGGATTTGTGTTAAATTAAAATTCATCATGTTGTTACTATTTTTGCAAAGATAATTTAAAAAACTTAGTTTATCTAGGCTTCTTGTATTGACTAATCAATTCCACCACTTTAGGATCTTGAATCAACTCTGGATAAAATTTTATGAGCTTATTCAACCATTTACCCGACTTAGACAATGCCATCTCTAATTGCAATAATCCTTCCTTACGCTTATGCATCATAAATAAGATGGCGCTTCGGTAGTATACAAAAATAACTTTACCCTGCGTGGACATGTAAGCCAATTCTGTTTGCTCTAAAGCAGCATCGTATTGCTCATTGGCAATGAGGCATTTTATAAAACTTTCCCAACCTGCTATTTGCTTTGGCTTATGTTTTACAACAATACCAAAATAAGTTGCTGCTTCTTTGTAATCGTCTAAATACATATAGCATTCCCCCATCATGATATAGTACTCATTGATATGCTTATTGATTCTGATGGCATGTTCGATTTGTTTAATCGCCATCTGCCATTTTGATTCTAACATATAGGTAGAAGCAATTTTTTGATAGAGTCGGCTGTCTTCTGGATTTAAATGTGCTGCTTTTTTATAATGAAACCTTGCCTGCGCATAATTTTTTAATCGATGGTAACAATGTCCAATAGCCTCATAAATGACATCTTCTGGCCTAGCTAGTTCTAGCACTTTCTCCAAAGCATCAATCGCTTCTTTGTATTTTCTAATTCTTAAATAGGCATCCCCCATATTGCGATAAGCATAATCAAACTTCTCATCAATGACAATCGCAAATTGGTAGGCATCAATTGCTTTCTCAAATAGTTTGATCCCTTGATATGCAGCTGCTAGGTTAAACCAAGCCAGTGCATTATAGGGTTGCTCGTCAATCATTTTTTGATGTAGTACAATACTTTCCTCGTTTCGTCCTGTAAAATCTGTCCAAAAACAAATTTTATATAAGGCTTCCTCATTGGTTGGTTCTTCTTCTAAAATCAATTGTAAACAATCAAATACTTTATCAAATGCTTCGTGGTCATCGTAGACGTCTGCTAATTCAAAAAGTAATTCTGTTCTTTCTGCCCCTTCAAATAAATGTAATGCCTCTTGTAATAAAACAATGGCTTCCTCGGGTTGATCCAATGCTAAAAAAGCATCTGTTTTTAGAATGAATAAATTCATGTCTTGATGATCATATAACGCAGCTGTATTTAATAAAGCTAATGCTTCGGTATACTTTCTGGTTGCTAATAATAAATCTGCTTTTTTAATCATCAGCAGGGCCGAAGAAGGAAATTGAGACAAAGCAATATCTGCAGCTTCAATGGCTTCAACAATGGCGTCTTTTTCATCTAAGTGGGCAATAATCTTTTCAAAATCATCCTCTTCGATATAAGAAGGTGCTTTCCCAGTTTTTAGGTTCTGGTAACGTAAAAGCAGGTCTTGAATATCCCCATTTTCGTCTTCAAATTCATTATTGAACATGGCAACTATTTACATTTGTTTAATAAAGCATTGAAAATCAATATAATAACTCCATTTATTGGGCTTTCATTACTTTATTAAATGTACGGGTTCAGGCTTAATTTGAACCAATTTATTGTTCACAGTCCACCTAATTGTTCGTTAAAAAAAAATTTATGCTGAATTGTCATAATGTTTTAACTTCGTAATAACCGTGCGTACCCTAAGAACCATATTAACCTCTTTTGTATTCATTACAGTTGTATCCTCTTCTGTACATGCATCTACTGTTGTATCTGGTACAAGCGAATCAAAAAAAGCAACCGAGAAATTCAGTTTAAAAAACTTAAGTAGTTTAAGTCATAAAGTAAGCACTTTCCATGATTTAAAATCTAGATTGCTTTACAAAGGCCTTACAGTTTCAACTTCTTTGAACGGTGGATTAGGTCAAACAAATTACCTTAAGTACAATAAAGGCAATATCACTTATGTTATTCCTTACAGACACAAAGTAATTTTACCTAGGTTTAAGACTCCAAGCCCTCAGCATCCCTAATTTATTTGTTGGTAGTTAAATTTATTGACTTCAAATACATTCAATGTAATTGGACTTAAGTCAACTTTACTTGCAGTATATAATATTCTATTACCCTCTTTAGTCGTTAACTCATAACGCAGGACGAGCCCTGGTATTTCCTTAAATGCTTGCTCGTATACAGTTACAGTGGGCACAATCAATGTTGTATAAGTTACTTCCATCGAATTACCATCTGCCCAAGACAAGGTGATGGTTTCACAAGGATAATCTAATATAGTACTTGTGATCCCATTTTTTTTGGATGCAACTAAGTTGACAGGTTGCATAGATGCATACAAAATATATTGTAGGAATTTATTCAAGCCTATCTCTTTCAAAATGATGGCTGTGTCTTGCTGTGTATTGAATACGAGTGTCTGTGTGAATGCCGGGGTCTTAAAAATAGTTTTACAACTATTCCCTTTAATAAATATTTGCTTTTGACCTACCAAGCTTGAATCACCATTGCTTGCTATTTGATGGATGTCATAGCTGATGGCGCATTCGCCAACAACTTTTGTTTGAGCTTGTAAATTAAATACTATACAAGTAAAAAAGCAAACAATTAAGGGGGGCAATCGATGCATATTGAATAAACGTTAATATAAAAAGAGATCTAATTTTATTTAGATCTCTTTAGTTGATATTATTTTTTAGTTTTATCTTTTAAAGCTTGTACCTTTTTTTGAGACTCCATCATTTGTTCATATTTCTCCTGCCAATTACTTTTTTTCTTTGGCGTCTTTCTTTTGACTTCTATTGTAGCTAAAATTTTATCGTGATCGATGATGACTTTTTGAATCAATAATTGTAATAACAAAGTCACAATATTAGATACAGTATAATACCATGTTAATGCAGACGGTAAACTATTGAAGATAAACAATAGCATGAATGGGAAAATATAGGGCATGTACTTTAACGCAGGATTGTCTTGCGTCGGTGTCATGGACATATTATAGATAGACGAAATAAAAGTGGTCAATACTGCAGTCAAGGTAAACAAACTGATATGACTTCCGAATCCTAATGGAATAGAAAAAGGAAGGGTATATATAGAATCATAACTAGACAAGTCTTGGCTCCATAAGAAGGACTGTCCCCTTAGCGCGATATTTGAATTAAAGAAACTATATAAAGCAAAGAAGATTGGGATTTGTAATAAAGCTGGGATACAACCACCCAAAGGATTCACGCCTGCTTCTCTAAATAACTTCATCTGCTCCATTGCAAAAGCTTGTTGATCATCCCCTGTCTTTTTCTTAAGCTCATCTAATTCAGGCTTCAATACTTTCATCTTAGCAGTACTCAAGAAACTTGAATAGGTCAAAGGAGAAGTGACTAAACGAATAAAGATGGTTAATAAGAATACAACCCATCCGTAGTTTTGTACAAAGCCAGCAAAGAAATCAAATACTGGCATGATGATGTATTTGTTGATAGGACGAACAAATGAATATAAGTCTCTCCCTAAATTCACAATTTGCTCCATCTCTGGGGCCTGTGATTTCAAGATTTCAAAATCATTCGGACCAAAATAAAGTGATAATGGCATAGTGGCATTCGCACCAGTCAATTTAGTTTGGAACTGCGCTTGTAAAGTAGCTA
>CALPJR020000050.1 GCA_943323935.2 Bifidobacterium breve | reverse complement strand
GGTAAATAAGCGCCCGCTAAATGGCCAATATGCTTTAAACCATTTGCATAAGGAAGCGCTGCTGTAATCAAATATCTTTTTGGCGTGTTCATTGCAGCAAAAGTACTTAATATTGTGGTATGATTCAACCTCCTCAACTGGCACCCGGCGCTACCATTGGCATTCTTTGTCCAGCTGGCTCCATTCCATTAGAAAAAGTGACGATTTGTGCGCAAGTCCTTGAATCATGGGGTTATCAGGTGCGTATTGGAAATACGGTAGGCACTAAATTTGGGCATTTTGCTGCATCCGATTTGGATCGACAAAACGAATTACAGTCCATGATGGACGACACCGAAATTCATGCGATTTTATGTGCACGTGGGGGATATGGATTAAGTAGAATTATTTCCCAATTGGACTTTAATAAAATCAAGGCCCATCCTAAATGGGTGATTGGATTTAGTGATATTACCATCTTGCACGCGGCTTTACAAAATCAGGGGATTCAAAGCATCCATGGGCCTATGTCAGCAGCATTTGGCAAGGGTGATGCAGGACTTCCTTATATCCTGGCATTGAAACAAATGCTAGAGGGCAATGCCCAGACGGTAAGCGCAAATCCACACCCAGACAATCGCTTAGGCCATTCAGAAGGGGTGTTGGTAGGGGGCAATTTATGCCTGATGACCCATTTAATTGGTAGCAAAAACCAATTGAATACAAAGGGTAAAATTTTATGTATAGAGGACGTTGGGGAGTATCATTATAACGTGGATCGTATGCTAATACAGTGTAAAAACGCAGGGTTATTGGATGGATTAGCGGGCCTTGTAGTTGGGGGTTTTACAGAAATGAAAGACGAGGCAGCTGAATTTGGAGAAACAGTAATAGATATAATCCTTCGATTAACCAAGGGGACAACCTATCCTATTTGCTTTGATTTTCCAATCAGCCACGAATTAAATAATATGCCGGTTCAGCTTGGAGCCAACTATCAGTTATCTGTAACCGACAAAGCTGTGCTTTTAACAAAAATCTAAAGCCTTCGATACATTAATACATTAAATTTGTATTCTAAAATTGTATCTCATGCTAAAATCATTTTTATCTTTTATCGCTTTTATTTTGGTAGGCCTTCAAGGCCTTACTGCACAATCTTATGTGATGTCTGGTATCGAAAAGACAGATAAAGACCAGATGCAATATGAGGTTTTAGGAAAAGTAGATGGTCGTTATTGGATTTATAAAAATAACGATGGCATCGCAACCATTGCACAATACAATGATCAAATGCAATTGGTGCAACAAAACGATTTAGTTTTTTTACCAAAAAAATTAAATGCACTTGAGTTTGTTACAAAATCAAATAGGGTGTATGCCTTTTATCAATTTCAAGCTGCTACTACAGTATATGCAATGGTTGCAGAATTAGATGAAAAAGGACAATTAGTTGGCACGCCAACAATCATAGACACCGCAGAAAAAATCCGTCCAGGCTCAGGCGCTAAGATTTTTAATTTAATCGAAAGTGAGGACCGATCTAAGTTGCTTTATTTTAGTGTAAATACAACCAACCAAGCTTCTATTAAAATTAAAACAATGGCATTGAGTACGCCATTTGGTAAATTAAATGAAGCAACAATCAGCATCAATGCGCAAAATAAAAAAAGTAATCTTTCAGATTTTGCACTAGACAATAAAGGCAATTTGTTTTGTTTAAGAAATGTAGAACAGCCAAATGCCGCACCAGTAGTAAGCTTATTGTACATGGCTGCTGACGGTTCAGAAGTAGTTGAAACACCAATCGTGAACAATAGCTTGGTCTTAGATGATATCCGTTTGAAAATTAATAATACAAACGGAACTGTGATAGTGAATTCATTTTATGCAACAGAAAAAAAGGGTCATATAGAAGGGATGTACACTTTTATCTGGGATATTGCTACAAGGCAAAATAGTTTAAGCAATGCAAGTCGTTTTACAGATGCAGTGAGAGATGCGGTGACAAATAAAAAGAACCTAAAGAATGCTTTTGATCATTTTTATTTTGATCAAGTACAACCTAATGCAGATGGAAGTTTTACCATTATTGTAGAAGCTGCAACAACAAGCTCTAATAGAAATGCATTTTCAAGATGGGACTTTTTTTGGGGTGGTCCATTTTACAACCCATTTATATTTAATTTTTGGAATCGACCATTTGGATTTTATCCATGGGCAAGATTTGGTTGGGGTATGATGGGACCATGGGGTTGGGGTGGCTGGGGTCCAGGATGGGGACTTGGTTGGGGAGGTTGGGGCATGATGCGCGGACCATGGGGTTGGGGTGGCGGCTTTGGTGGATTTGGGTATCCTTCGGTAACCTATAGTGCAGGCAAAGTAGCCATATTGAATTTTGACGCAAAAGCAAATATCCAGTCTGTAAAAACAATCGATAAACAACAATCAGATGTGAACGTAGATCAGTTTATTGGTTATGGACAAATCAACAATGCTGCTGGCACCAATTTCTTATATTATCAGAAATCAAAAGGGGTTAGACAATTGATACACCAAACATTGACTCCTTCAGGAGCTATCGTGCAAGGCAATGCTATTCCTTTAAATGAAAAACAAGTGGAGTGGATGCCAAGGTCTTTAAAACAAGTAGGTGATAAAGAAGCCATCTTGCCTTATCAAACAAAAGGAAAATTAGGCTTTGCTAAAATCACGATTCAGTAAATATGGTTTTTTTATTTAGAGATAGGTCTGATATCAATGTACTGTTTTTGGTATTATTAAGTGCTGCAGTCCATTTTCATTTTTATTTGGAAGCGCCTATTGTGATCGCAAATCCAACCGATGGTTTACTAGCCTATCTTTTGTTTCATTATATTAAACCTTTGCCGCCCTTAGCACTGATTGTACTTTTTCATTTGATTGTGATTGTGCAGGCGTTGAGGTTGAATATTTTAGTGAGTCGTTTTAAGATGTTTCAACAGGTGAGTTATTTACCTGCTTTTACTTTTGTTGTATTAACGGCTTTATTTCCTTTTTGGGATGCGATAAGTTCAGGTTTAATTGCGAATACTTTTATTATTTGGATCTTGGTCAAGCTAAATCGATTGTATGATCAGACACAGCCCAAAACACTTGAATTCAATATTGGAATGATTGTTGGATTTTCTATTTTATTGTACGAGCCAATTGCGATTTTGATACCGGTTGTTATTTTTGCATTAGCCATCATAAGACCATTTAGATTGACAGAGTGGTTAGTATTGATCTTGGGTATTTTATTGCCCTTTTACTTTGTTTTTACCTATGTATTTTTAACAGATTCTGCTGCAGCTTTTACTGCTTTTTTACCCAAATTAGATTGGAAAAATCCTTTAGCGGCATTGGATGTAAAATCAATCATTGCGTTGTCCTTTATGGGCATTCAATTGTTGATTGGATTCTATTTTTGGCAAGAACAACAAAATAGATTTATTATTCAGGTAAGAAAATACTGGGGTGTGATGTTATTGACTTTGGTAATGACTTTTTTTCAGCCAATTATCTTCTCCTCCCAGGCCTTATACGCTTCTGCCATTGTTATTGCACCTTTGGCTAGTTTTATAAGCTTTTGTTATGCTGGTCCAAAACAGTCAATGATCCCCAATGTCTTATTTTGGATTTCAGCAGGTTTGATTGTGTATAACCACCTTTTTTAGGTGTAGAATTAGCCCTTTTTAGCAAAGCCTTTTTAAGTACCTTTGTAGTTCAATTTTACTCAACTTTTTAAGCGTAATACTATGAAATTCGGCGTATTGGTTTTTCCTGGTTCAAACTGTGATAGAGACATGCAAGATGCATTAGAAAAAGACCTTGGTCTTGAAGTGCAAATGTTATGGCATAAGGACAGTGATTTGTCCCATTTTAATACGGAGGATTGTATTGTTTTACCAGGTGGATTTTCATACGGAGATTATTTACGTTGTGGTGCGATTGCAAAATTTAGTCCAATGATGCAATCTGTGATTGAATTTGCAAATAAAGGTGGTAAGGTTTTGGGTGTATGTAATGGCTTTCAAATTTTATGTGAGTCGGGCTTATTGCCAGGTGCTTTATTACAAAATGCCAATCAGCAGTTTATTTGTAAAAATGTATTTATCATATCCGACAATAGTGGTCCATTGCAAATTCCAATTGCACATGGCGAAGGAAGGTATTTTGCAGACGAAGCGACATTGGCTAGTTTAGAAAAAAACAACCAAATCATCTTCCGTTACTGCGACAAAGACGGCAAGATTGGAGGGGATGCCAATCCAAATGGAGCGATTAAAGACATTGCTGGCATTTGTAATGCTGGGAGAAATGTATTTGGTATGATGCCGCATCCAGAAAGAGCAAGCAATCCAGCTTTGAACAATACGGATGGTGTACAGGTATTTGAACTATTAGGTTTATTGAAAACTGCAGCTGCTTTATAATTTTTATGATAAAGGGATGGCGATAGTTTTGTTTGCATTCAATTTTTAAAAATTTTTCTGATGAAAAAAATATTTCTTGCTTTATTATTATTTGGATTTGCATTACAAGGGCAATCGCAAAAATTAGCTCCAGTAAAATGGACTTATCAAGCAGTTAAGACTGGAGATAAAAAGTATAATGTGATTATTACTGCAAACGTAGATGCACCTTGGCATATCTACTCTCAATTTGTAAAAAAAGGACCAGTGCCTACAACAGTTCAGTTTGCTAAAAATCCCTTGGTTGTAATCAATGGTAGCACAAAGGAAGTGGGCAATTTAGAAAAGAAATTTGATAATAATTTTGGTGCTGTCATTGGCTCTTTTGGTGGCAAAGTGCAATTTATTCAAGCTGTGACATTGAAAGTAAATACCAAGACTAAGTTGACTGGAACCATTGAGTATATGGTTTGCAATGAGGAAAGATGTTTGCCTCCAACAAAACAAAGTTTTGAAGTGGATATTCAATAATAGTAGCTACTAAACCTTACTCATGCGTAATTTATTCTTGACTTTTATTATACTATTCTTAACTGTATCACAGTTGCAAGCGCAGTCAGACAGTATTGCAAAAGCAACTTTTCAGATCTCGGCTAAGAATGATTCTACCTATGCGATACAAGTAAAGGTTCAAGTTCAAGCAGGATGGAAAGTCTATGACGCCAATGCAGAAGGCGTAGAAGCACCCAATTTAAAATATAGTTTAGAAACAGCAGTGCCTGTGAACAAGCCTACTTATTCGGTGGCTGCTCAGGTACAAAAAGATGTTTTATTTACGAATGCAAAAGCCTTTACAGGACAATTTGATATTACAGAAGATATTGTGATTCATGGTTTTCAGCCAGATAGTTTAAAAGGAGTGGTTGTGATGAGTGTTGGCAAGGAGTCCTCTTTTTATGTGATTGAATTACCTATTGCAATGCCATTGGCGAATGGGCAAAAGGGAACTCAGTTCAATATCTTACTTCCAGCGTCTGCGCGTAATGCGCCTGAAAACGCATGTGGTGAAACAACTACTAGTACAACCGCCGACAGTGGTGCTTGGGGGGTATTCTTTTTAGGATTCTTAGGCGGATTGATTGCACTGGTTACACCATGTGTTTTCCCAATGATCCCTGTGACGGTTTCTTTTTTCACTAAAAGATCTAAGACCAGAAAACAAGGGATACAAAATGGATTGATCTATGGCTTGAGTATTTTTTTAATTTACGTATTAGCGAGTGTGCCTTTTCATATTGTAGGCAATGTGCAACCAGAAATTTTCAATAGCATTTCTACCAATGCCTGGTTGAATATCGCCTTCTTTGCAATTTTTATTTTCTTCTCAATCTCTTTCTTTGGGTATTTTGAAATTAGCTTGCCTTCGGGGATTGCCAATAAAGCAGATGCTAAGAGCGGCTTGGGAAGTTTGGGCGGTATTTTTTTCATGGCTATCACTTTAGCAATTGTATCCTTCTCTTGTACAGGTCCAATCCTAGGCACCTTATTAGTGGGATCCTTACAAGGTGGCGCCTGGGCTTTAACACAAGGGATGGCAGGCTTTGGATTGGCGTTGGCCTTACCATTTACTTTATTTGCCATCTTCCCACAATGGCTTCAGAGCTTACCAAAATCTGGTGGCTGGTTGGATACGGTAAAAAAAGTTCTAGCCTTTGTTGAGTTAGCGCTTGCTTTTAAATTTTTATCAAATGCAGATTTAGTGCAACATTGGGGATTATTAAAAAGAGAAGTCTTTATTGGGATATGGATTTTAATTAGCCTTGGATTGACTGCATACCTTTTTGGTTTCTTATTATTACCACACGATGTAAAAGGACAAAAGATTGCATTAGGCCGAAAATTATTAGGTGGACTATCTTTAGGTTTTGCATTGTACTTAGGCGCAGGATTGATGCCTCAAAATGCCAATAATTTAAAATTATTAAGTGGATTCCCTCCACCAACACATTATAGCTTATTTGCAACTGATAGTTCAAGTCATGGCTTAAAAGCAAATGTAGTCAATGACTATACCAAGGCTTTGGAAATGGCTAAGGCACAACAAAAACCAATCTTAATTGACTTTACTGGATG
>CALPJR020000049.1 GCA_943323935.2 Bifidobacterium breve | reverse complement strand
GATTAATTTCATGAGGACCTTTCCCTGATAAACAGATAAACTAGTCACTTTATCAGCAAATTCCCTTTTCAATTCTTTTTCTCTAGACTTAATAATCTGCTTTCTTAATTTTTCATCTTGTACACCTGCCAATTCTGCATTCACCGATTGAATCACTTTACTAGCCGATCTTGCGTATGGATAAGTCACATACACCGCATTGCGCAATCTTGTCCAATTTTTCCAGTAGTTTTTTAATGCATTTGTTTGAACTGCAGACACCATGACCGTAGGTAACCAAGATTGAGGAATCGTGTCACCCTCAGGCGTAATATAGGCTTCCACTCTTACTGTATCATACTGACTCGTCTGCGCAAAAAGCTGCTTTGGCAAGCTTATTGTCATTACAAATAGTAGTATACAAAAGATGGTTCTCATATGCATTGATACACTAATATACAAAAAGTAACCCTATTTCTTAAAACGATAATAGGCCCCCATCATAAATCCAATGGTGGTCACAATCACCCCCAACCATAATAAATTGATCCAAGGGAATTCATACACCTTTAAAGTAATGAGGTTGGTTAAAGCAGTTGACTCCTTCACCCCTATTTCTAATATACCTTTTTCTTGGTCAATCACTTTATTAAAACTCAATACTAAATTCTGCGCCTTGACTGTATCCATTTTCGAAGTGAGGTTCAAACCTTCCAATAAAATACCTGGTTCTGCAACATATTTTAAACCTTCTTTTGAAACCACATTCAATTGTAATCTCAATTCATTCACACCAGCAGGTCTGTCACCTGGAGGATTCACATTCACTTTCTCTAGTTTTATATAACCATTGCTATAAAAAATAGAATCTCCTACAGTAATATTAATAGGCTTAAAACTTGTGGTATCTTCCTCTGTATGGTCTTGGAAAGAAGTCACGTACACAAAGATATCTTTGTGCAAATAATGCTTAGATGATGGATTAGCAGAGAAACCCTCCATCCCTTTATTATTTTTTAAAACATCCGGATATAATTTAAAAGTCTCTCCTGTTTTCTTTTCCTTAAAATTCAATTCAAAATATCTTTTTCCGATCGCATCAAATGTGTCTCTTTCATAAGTCACATTGTACTTACCCATATCTGTTTCAATGGTTTCAAATAAAGTTAAGTTTTCTCTTGGGTCGCCTACTGGGCTATTTTTTTGCGTGGAGTCCACTCTCAAAGGGCTTATCCCTGTTGTATTGTAGCTCAAGGTGGTTTTATTTGCAGAAGAAATAAATATACCTGCCAAAACCAAACCAAATCCAATATGTCCAATAGATGAACTCGCTGATTTTAATTTTCCTTTTAGGACCACAGACCAATAGGAGATATTTCCAACAATTGCAAAAACAGAAGTCACAATAGCAATATAAATAGCGCCTAAGAATCCAGCACCCTTATCATCATAGGCAACACCTACAAAAACAAAAATGACAACACTAATGAGGATAGTGATGATCAATGGCCAGGTCATTTGTTTTTTGAAATAAGCCAATGGCGTTGTTTTGTATTTCAAAAACTGACCGATTGCTGTCAATGCACCAATGATGATGGCTACAAATATTTGCACCTGATTGTGCGCAAACTCTGGATCTTCTGGTGGTGCAATCTTCGTATCGAAGATTTTATTGAATACCGGTGTAGAAGTCTTTAGAATAATCACCACTGCAGAAAGCACTAACACCAAAGAACCAATCAACATCCAAAATTCTCTGCTATCAATTGCATCCTCCTTTACAGGTTCTAGCATTTGTTTGTAACGCACAAAATATAAAACAAAGAATGGAATGACAAAGATGAATAAGAAAAATAATAACTGTCCATTCATACCCAAATCGGTGAATGCATGTACGGAAGTGTCTCCCAAAATGCCACTTCTTGTTAAGAAAGTGGAATACACAATTAATAAGAAACTAATGCCAAGGAATAAATAAGTGGCTTTTAGACTCGCCCCTGTTTTAGTATAAATCATGGCCGTATGTATACCAGCCACCAAAGTCAACCATGGCACCAAAGAGGCATTCTCTACTGGATCCCATGCCCAATAACCACCAAAGGTCAAGCTCTCATAAGCCCAGGCAGCGCCCATCATAATTCCTAACCCCAATATCCCAGCCGAAAAATTAGCCCAAGGTAAAGCGGATTTAACCCATTGATGTTCTTTCTTTAATAAGCCTGCAACTGCGTATGCAAATGGTACAATGGTACTAGCAAATCCTAAAAATAAAATAGGTGGATGAATGACCATCCAATAATTCTGTAGTAAAGTATTTAAGCCTGTACCATCTTTTAAAAGTTGCACATAATCTGGTCTAGACAAAATTGGCCAATTCATTTCATGTCTCAATAATATAAATGGACTAGAACCAATTTTCACATCAAACACATACAAGCCAATGACCATAGATGCAAGCATCAACTGCGCAAAGCTAATCACCATCATCACGCCAGACTCATGTGCTTTGGCAGTCTTAATTAAAATCAAACCCAACACTGCATGCCAAAAACTCCACAATAAAAAACTTCCTTCTTGTCCTTCCCAAAAACAACTCAATAAATATTCAAATGGTAAATTTTTATCACTATGCGTATAAGCATATTTATATTCAAACAAATGGTTGTAGATCACATAAAATAAAACCACAAAACTTCCAACCACTGTCAATGCCTCAATCAAAAAAGCCGTTCTTGCTAATTTTTTCCAACTTGCTTCCACCACCATCTCTTTTGAATAAAATGCTTTAGCAAAAGAAAATGTAGCCACTAAAGAAGCTACAAAAGATAAGATGGATAAAAAATAACCTATTTGACCAGGTAACAAATGTTCCCCAATGAACTGAGTTGACTGCATGTTGTAATTTTGATTAGTTGGTAATGGTTACCGGTTGCTCCTTCATTGCATTTGGATTGTCCTTGTATTTAGAAGGGCATTTCATCACGATTGCGCTACATTCAAATGCATCTCCCTGAACTCGTCCTTTCAACACCAAACGTTCAGACTTTTCCATATCTGTGGGCATGGTATTTCGATAAACCACTGCAATTTTACCCCCCAAGCTATCTTCTACATTAAATTTTAACAAATTAGGGTCTTTTACTGGATCGTATTGAACAGGCACAGATTTATCCATTTTTACGATCAAATTCACATATTTCCCTTCTTTTTGCTTTGCAGAAGCAACTGTTTCATAGCTACTTAAATCCCCTGTATAGCTTATTAACACTACGATTGCTGCAGCAATTAAGACCAATAAAACAAGATGTGTTTTCTTCATACCGCAAAGTTAACTAAATGGCCTTAAATTGCATCAAATTTTACGCATCTCATAAACTTCAATTATGCGCCTTTTTGACTATATCATTGTTTGCAAAAGTCCCGATTTTAAGAACGTAGACCGTGTCAGTCAATTGATGCTTCTGATCACCTTAATGGCGCTATCTTATGCACTCTATGCGGGCCTATATCCAAGTCCTGCCCTATTAATTGCCATCATGACTTCGGTGGCTAGTTGGTGGATATTTTGCGTTTATCAAAAGATTAAAGGAGGCGTCCCTTATTACCGTTTAGGTTTGGTATTTGCTTCTTGGGGATGGTTTTTACTACCCAACGCTTTGTTGATAGCTGGCGTTTTCCTGATTGCAGCGCTTTTTGAGCGTCAAGTGAAATTTCCATACGAATTAGCAGTAGACCCTGCTGGTGTCTTAGTGAACACCTTCCCTAAAAAATTGTACCCATGGGCAGAAATCAATAATATGCTAATTAAAGACGATTATATTACAATCGATTTCAAGAACAATAAATTGATCCAAAAACAAATCAATGAGCCTGTGACCGAAACGATCAAAAACGAATTCAATGCTTTTTGCGCGGAGCATCTAGCTAAAAACAACTAATTATGGCATTAACCGAGTCCCCTTATTTATTGTATTCTGACGGCGAAGGCAACATCTTTGAAGATGAAACTTTATATGTGGTTGGCAGGGCTGGATGGGACGCCTATCCAATTCCAGAGGAAGACTGGATCCCCTTACCCGAAGGTGGAAGCTTGTATGAATTACCAGGCCGAAGAGGTATTGGCATTGATGTAGATAGTGGTGAAATGCGTTTATGTGAAAAAGGATGGGCTGTAGCAGCTTTCATCCCTCCTGCGCATACCGGATTGTATATCGCTGCATATGAATCTTTACCAGAAGCCCCATTGTTACCTTTATTTTGTTATACCGCTGTGGGTTGGTTAGATGGCATTAACTATGTGCCAGCTGTTAGAATCGAACAAGATATTCGCCAGGATTGTGAAGGCTATGATCAAGAAACAATTGAATATGGCACAGCGCATTTATTAAAAACTTACAGTGAAAATAGATTGGTGCAGCACCTGATGCAAAACTGTTGTATGACCTATCATTGTCCTGCTGCAAGAAATTTAGCCATGGGAAGATGGGAATGTCCCATCCCTATTTCACCTGCTTGTAATGCGAATTGCATTGGTTGTATTTCTTTTCAACCAATCGAGGAAGAAATTGTTTCCAACCAAGAACGTTTATCTTTTAAACCAACTGCTGCCGAAGTGGTAGAATATACGGTACCACATTTGATGTCGGCACCATTCCCAATTGTAAGTTTTGGTCAAGGTTGCGAGGGAGAACCATTGTTAATGTGGGAGACCATCAAGGAAGCCATTATAGAAATCAGAAAACATACAGACAAAGGCAGCATCAATATCAATTCAAATGGTTCTAATCCTGTTGCAGTCGCTGCACTAGCTGCTGTTGGTTTGGATAGCTTAAGAGTCAGCACCAATTCTGCTAGACCTGAAATTTACAATGCTTACTATCGTCCAAATAATTACACCTTCCAAGATATCGTTGAAAGTTTAAAAGTGATGACTGCTGCAGGCAAGTGGACGAGTATCAATTATTTTGTTTTCCCTGGCATGACGGATACGGTTGCAGAATACGAAGCACTTAGACAATTGATCAAAGACACTGGATTGAAAATGATTCAGTGGCGTAATTTCAATATCGATCCAGATTGGTACCTCGGAAAAATTGGTGTAACAGAACCAGGTGAGATCATGGGCGTAAAACAAATGATGGAATTAATTAGAGAAGAATTCCCTGATTTAAAATTCGGCTATTTTAATCCTCCTATTGAACGTATCAAAGGAGATTATACGACTGAATTTGCACATCATTAATAAGGATCAATTTTGAAAAGACATTACAACAAAGAAGTTCAAATAGGCACGATACTTGCCATTGCTGCATGTATCATCTGGTCAGGAAATTTTATCGTTTCAAGGTATGCAATTCAAATGGCTGGCCCAATTAGTCTTGCATTTTTTAGATGGTCTATTGCAACCATTACCATGCTTCCTTTTGCGATCAATAATTTCAAAAGAGAAAAGCAATTGTTCAAAAACAATTTTAGTTACTTTTTCTGGATGGCACTGGTGGGTGTTGCATTATATAATACCATGATCTACCAAGCTGGACATTCCACCACAGCCATCAATATGGCATTGTTTGGATCAACGATTCATCCAATTGTTGCTACTTTACTTGCAGCATGGCTAGTGCAAGAAAAATTGAATTGGAAAAGTATTGCTGGGATTATCTTAGGCATTATAGGGATTTTAGTTTTATTAAGTAAAGGTGATCTTAACACTTTGCTGCATTTCAAAATTGCGACAGGTGACTTATGGATGATTGGTGCCGGTGTATGTTTTGGAACTTACAATGTATTTGTTCGTAAAAAACCAATTGGTATCTCAAACAATAGTTTTTTACTTGTACTTTTTGCGATAGGTACTATTTTATTATGCCCATTTGCAATTTATGAAATGAATTATATCCAACCCGTTCATTTTAACAAACAGTTTTTGTTGATTATTTTATATTTAGGAATAGGCAATTCAACCATTGCTTATTTATTATGGAATAATGCCATTCACAGAATGGGATCGGCAAAGACTGCTTTATTTGGCACTTTAATTCCATTTCTGAGTTCTATCGAAGCGCTCTTTATTTTGAATGAACAGTTTACAATTTTTCAAATCATTAGTGGTGTGATTATTATTTCTGGAATAGTCATTAACACCTGGCCATCAAAAATAAAGCATGGAACTTAGCACCATCATTTTACTATGCTTGATCGCCTTCTTAGCAGGCTATGTGGATGCTGTAGTGGGAGGAGGTGGATTAATACAAGTTCCAGCAGGATTGATTTTGATGCCAACACAAGCAGTATCAACCATCATTGGCACACTTAAAGTACCTTCTTTTATAGGCACTTGTTTTGCAACCTATCAATATTTACAAAGAGTTAAAATTCCAGTTTTAAGGATACTCCTATTTACGAGCATCGCATTTACTGCAGCTTTTTCTGGTTCTTTATTGCTCACTAGAATGAGTAGTCAGTTCATGAAACCCGTCATCTTTTTTGTATTACTTGTAATGGCAATTTATACTTTTACAAAAAAAGACCTTGGTCAATCTTTGCAGAAAGACCATATAAAGTATGCCACACTCAAAGGCATATTGATTTGTCTTATCATCGGATTTTATGACGGCTTTATTGGCCCTGGTGGTGGAAGT
>CALPJR020000048.1 GCA_943323935.2 Bifidobacterium breve | reverse complement strand
CATCCCATTGGTGCGGTCTCCATCACCTGTATTAAAATATTGTGCACGGTGGTATTCAGGAAAACAATCAAAAGTGCCTGAGTAGGCTAAACTTTCTAATGATTTTTTATTCACTGCTCTTGACAACACACGTTTGATAAAATCAATCATGGTCTCAAAATGTCCCCCTTTATTACGCTCAATGATAATGGCTTCAATAGCTGCTTCACCAACACCTTTTAATCCGCCTAACCCAAAACGTATTTCTCCATTTTTATTCACAGAAAAACCTTGTAAGGATTCATTGATATTTGGTCCCAATACTTTTATACCCATGCGTTTACACTCTTCCATAAAGAAGGTGATTTTATCGATACTGCCTGCATGGTTTAAAACAGCAGACATATATTCTCCAGGATAATGTGCTTTTAGGTAGGTTGTTTGATACGCTACATAAGCATAACATGTAGAATGCGATTTGTTGAATGCATATTGTGCAAATGCCTCCCAGTCGGTCCAAATTTTATCTAAAGCTTTTTCTGGATGGCCATTCTTCACGGCGCCTTCCACAAACTGCGCTTTCATTTTATCCAATACCGATTTTTGTTTTTTACCCATTGCTTTACGAAGCACATCCGCATCTCCTTTAGTAAAGCCAGCAATCTTTTGACTGAGCAACATTACTTGCTCTTGATACACCGTAATGCCATAAGTATCCGCTAATATTTCCTCCATAATTGGAAGGTCATATTGAATGGTTTCACGACCATGTTTCCGTTCAACGAAATTTGGGATATACGCCATCGGACCTGGACGGTACAAGGCGTTCATTGCAATTAAGTCGGCAAATTTATCGGGCTTTAACTCACGTAAATATTTTTGCATGCCCACACTCTCAAACTGGAATGTCGCATTGGTTTCTCCTCTTTGGTATAAATGAAAAGTTTTTTCGTCGTCTAAAGGAATGGTATCCAAGTCGATGGTGATACCATGGTTTTGTTTGATTAACTGCAAGGCAGTTTTTAAAATTGAAAGGGTTTTTAAACCCAAGAAGTCCATTTTAATAACACCTGCTTCTTCAATCACAGATCCTTCAATTTGTGTCACCCATAAAGTAGAATCTTTTGCAGTGGCAACCGGCATAATTTCGGTCAAGTCACTTGGTGCAATGATGATACCCGCAGCGTGAATACCGGTATTACGAATAGAACCTTCTAAACGTTCTGCTTCATGTAATACGGCCGCTCTTAAATCATTGCCTGCATAGATTTCTCTTAACTTTTTAATATTGTCAATATCGTCGGACTGATAACCTTCTTTTTCGGCTAAAGATTTTTCGCCTTCTTTAACCGTAATTGGAGCATGCAAGCAACGATTGAGTTCGGTGCCTGGTTTGTCTGGAACTAATTTTGCTAATAAGTTGGATTCGGATAAAGGAAGATCCATCACACGTGCCACATCCTTTATACTACTTTTAGCCGCCATCGTACCATAAGTAATAATTTGAGCAACTTGTTCTTTCCCATATTTTTCTACCACATAATCAATCACTTTCTGACGGCCTTCATCATCAAAGTCCGTATCAATATCGGGCATGCTCTTACGATCTGGATTTAAGAAACGCTCAAATAGTAATTGGTATTTAATTGGATCAATATTGGTGATGCCAATACAATAAGCCACTACAGAGCCTGCAGCAGAGCCACGACCAGGGCCCACAAACACATCCATCTCACGTCCTGCTTTAATAAAATCACTTACAATTAAAAAGTAACCTGCAAAGCCCATCGTTTGAATGGTGAACAATTCAAAATCAATTCTTTCCTGAATTTCTGCCGTAATCGCATCGTATCTTTTATGTGCGCCTTCCCATGTAATATGTTTTAAGAATTCCCACTGATTCATATTGGCTTCCTTATGAATCTGAAAACTTTTTGGTATAGGGAAAGCGGGTAGGAGGATGTCTTTCTTTAAATTCAAGACTTCTACTTTATCTACAATCGCATTGGTGTTATCAATAGATTCAGGGATATCACTAAACAACTCAATCATTTCGGATTGGGTCTTAAAATAAAATTTATTATTTGGGAACTTGAATCTTCTATTTTTTATTTGAAGTTCGTCGTTTACAAAATCATCGAATCCTGGCGTGGATTGTTTTTCGCCTGTATTAATACATAATAAGATATCATGCGCATTGGCATCATCTTCGTTGATGTAATGACTATCGTTGGTCGCAATCACACTTACTTTATGTTTTTTTGAAAACTTGAGTAAGGTATTGTTAATGATTTCTTGTTCTGGTATTTCATGTCTTTGGATTTCGATATAATAATCGTCTCCAAATAAATCTAACCACCATTTAAATTCTTTTTCTGCTGCTTCTTCACCATCTCGTAGAATGGCTTGAGGGACATGCGCACCAATACAACAAGTGGTGGCAATGATACCTTCATGGTATTTTTCAATCAGTTCTTTATCGATTCTTGGGTACTTGCTATACATTCCTTCAATATATCCTAATGAAGTAAGTTTGATCAAGTTTTGATACCCCACCGCATTTTTAGCTAATAAAACTTGGTGAAAACGATCGTCCTTATGTTCCTTGGTAAATTGTTTGATATGTCGGTCTTTCACTACATAAAATTCACATCCAACAATTGGTTTTACAGTTGGTGCTAAAATATCTTTTCCATTCGCATCCTTGCCAATTACTTTGGTATTTTTCCATGCCTGACTTACAAAATTAAATGCACCAAACATATTCCCGTGATCGGTAATCGCCAATGCAGGCATTTCGTCCTTGATGGCTTTTTTATACAAACCATCAATAGAGGCAGCACCGTCTAATAGTGAATATTGGGTATGAACGTGTAAATGGGAAAATTTGGGCATTTTGGATATCGGGATAAGGCACAAATATCGTAAAAAAGCAGTGCTTAGAAAGGCTTAATTTTCCACAAAAAACGGTTAAAATCTGCTGCTTTGAGGCTATTTTAAGGTTCTTGCCTTATCTTGCCGTTCATGCAAAAAGGGACAATAAGGATATTAGGGCTAGTATGGATGATGGCAATTTTGTCAAGCTGTAACTCTATGTCTAAGTTCAGTCAGTCTGTGAAGGCAAAAACGGCTCAATTCAAAGCAAAGCCTAAAAGAAGTTTGCCAGCAGTAGTAGCTGTTCCTGAATCCAACAATGAATTTAACAATAATGAGATTGAATTTTTAGACAATATTTCGGTGAAACCAGGTAGGGTGTATATGAAAAAAGCATCCGATGCCTTAGAAGCAGAACCTATACTGGCTCGATCAGAACGTTCAGATAGAATGCCAGATAATTTAACGGACGTAGAAAGAGCCAATTGGTTACAATTAAAGTATTCCATTCAAATGGATATAGCGGTAGAAGAAATTAGCAATATCCCATTACTTCAAAAAATTGATGAGTGGTGGGGCACGCCATACGCACTTGGAGGATCTAGTAAAAGAGGTGTGGACTGTTCTTATTTTACATTGGATGTGATGAATGCGATTTACAATACCAATTTAAAAAGAACAGCAGCAGAACAATATACACAAAGTGAAAAAATTGATTGGTCAGATTTAAAGGAAGGGGATTTGATTTTCTTTAAAACAGATGGTAGCCGTTCTATTTCACATGTAGGCATTTATATGACCAATAATAAATTTGCACATGCATCCACCAGTCAAGGTGTTACCATTAGTGACTTGTCTGAACCTTATTGGCAAAAACGTTTATACAGTTTAGGTAGGGTGCTAAAGAACTAATATTTTTCCTGTAATTTATTTCTATTATTTCATCTCCATTATTTTACCTCTGATAATTTAATGTAGTATTGACTTTCGATTGTCTTTACAAAATCCTGTAAATTAAAATTAGTTTCTTGAATTAATCGTTGCTGAGGCTGATAGTCCATTGGCATGAAACTGTAATTTTTACCTAAATAACTAAAATGTAGTGGCAAGTTAAAACCAGTCACACAGTTTTTATATTCGTAGGTAAATATCTTTTCTTTTTCGTTATAGCTATAATTCAACACAGGAATTTGCGTTGTTCTTAAGTATTGGTCAAAGACTTTTTGAAAACCAAATCCTGCGCGCAATGAAATATAATTTTCAACTTGTGCGGTTGTTACTGTTTGGTGATAGAACTGGGCATTTAAACCCATTAAAATATTTCTGAACAAGCTATCATTGTTAATAGCGTGACGAATAGTATGTATTAAATTAGCGCCCTTAGAATACATATCTCCACTACCTTCTTGGTTGACTCCATATGGACCAATGATTGGGATATCGTTTTTGATATTCCTACGGATGCCATAATTGTATTCATTTCCAGCTTGCTTACCATAAAAATATTCTGTAAATAAGGTTTCAGAATAATTGGTAAAGCCTTCGTGCACCCACATGTCCGCAATATCTTTGGTTGTGATATTATTAGCAAACCATTCGTGTCCGCTTTCATGCACAATAATGAAATCCCATTTAAGACCCCAGCCTGTTCCAGACAAATCTCTACCTAAATAACCATTCATAAATTTATTTCCATAGGCAATAGCAGACTGGTGTTCCATACCTAAATGTGGACTTTGTACCATTTGAAATCCATCTTCATAAAAAGGATATGGCCCAAACCAATATTCAAATGCTTCTAACATTTTTGGTACTTGTTTAAACTGTTCAACCGCTTTAGCAGAATCTGAACGGAGTACCCAATAACTAAGGTCTAGTTTTCCTTTCAATCCTTTATATGTTTCCTTCCATCCAACATAATCTCCAATGTATGGAATGATATTATAGCTATTGATTGGGTTGGTCACCTGCCAACTGAATCGATTGTTATCATTCATCTTAACCATATTCGTCTCCGCAACCTTTCTTCCATTGCCAATGGCAATGATGTTTTTGTCTTTAGGGACTTGTATGGTTAATTGTGCTCCTTCTTCTGGTTCATCGGACTGATGGTCTTTACAAGGATACCAAACAGATGCACCTAATCCCTGACAAGCAACTGACATCCATGGTTGTCCATTGGCATCTTTCTTCCAGATCCATCCACCATCCCAAGGTGGTCGAATCGCTTCTTTTGGAACGCCATGATAAAAAATGGTCAATCCAAATTGTTGCCCTTTAGGAATTTGTTTTTCAATTTGCGCAAGTGCAATATTGTTAGATCTTGAAAATTGTAAACGGATTGGAGTTAAACTTTCTTTTGTATTTGACCACAATAAAATACTATCAATTACTAAAGGAGTTTGTAAGTCAATCTGAATTTGCTTGGAAGGCTTTACCGCTATGGCTTTCCAGCTAACAACACCAACAATAGATTTTGCCTCATCATTTGGTGTGACGTCAATCACATATCTTTTGATATCAAACCAATCCCTGTTTTCATTCAAGCTACCTCTTAAAGTATCGGATTCGTTGACCAAGGGTTGGGCACTAACGGTTAATCCAAAAAGTAGGAGTAATAATGTATTGGTTAATTGCTTCATTTGAAAAATAAGTATTGAGTTTTAAAAATAGACAAAACCTTATTATTCATCTTCTTTTTTCAATTTATCCTTGAATACTTTTTCAAATTTATCCAATTTTGGCCCAATCACATACCTGCAATAGCCTTGATTGGTATTGTTATTATAGTAGTTCTGATGGTAAGACTCTGCAGAATAGAATTTAGTGAACGCTGTCACTTCTGTAATGATTGGTTTATCCCAAGCTTTACTTGCATCTAATTCCTTGATGTATTTAATTGCTAATTCCTTTTGTTGGTCATTGTGGTAAAAAACTGCCGATCTATATTGAGGACCTACATCATTGCCTTGTTGATTGGGTGTAGTAGGGTCATGTGTTTTCCAGAAAACAGATAAGATATCGTCTAAACTAATTTTGGTGGTATCAAAAACAATCTGGCAAACCTCAGCATGCCCTGTGTTCTTTAAACAAACTTCCTCATAGGTTGGATTATCAACATGGCCACCGCTATAGCCACTAGTGACTTTAACGACGCCTTCCAAACGTTGATAAACGGCTTCGGTGCACCAAAAACAGCCAGATCCTAATGTGATTGTTTGTGTATTTTCCATATTGACTTTTTGAATTTTTGCTTGTTTTTTTGGGGTTTGAGCACATGCATATAAAGATAAAACGCTGAACAAACCGGCTGTGATGTATTTGATTGTTTTCATATAGATTGTATAATTAAATTTATAACAAATCATAGACCAATTTGTTCTAAGGCTGTTAATGTTTATTTAACTAAATTTGCTGCTATTGCACCCATGAGAGTATATCCTGAAAATGCCCTTTCCCAGTTAGAATTTGATAAGATCAAGACCATCTTACTCAATTACTGTCAATCCACTATTGGAAAGGAGCAGGTGGATGCCATGCGGATACATACGCAGTTGAATTATATCCAGATTACTTTAAGGCAAACGCAGGAATATCAATTTATTAAACAGGCCAATCAGTATTTTCCAAGCGATTTTATTTTAGACATCAGGAAGGATGTGAAGCTTTTGGGTATCCCTGGCGCGCAATTGACTGGAGAACAATGGTTATTGGTTCGAAAACTGGTGGATCATGTGGGACAACTATTTAAATGGTTTGATGCAGAACGTCAGGCGGCCT
>CALPJR020000047.1 GCA_943323935.2 Bifidobacterium breve | reverse complement strand
GTTTTAGGCTTGTTTCCATTATATTTGCCGACTAAAAAAAGTTAACCAAACTACTATGCAACTCAAAGGATTAGTGCGCTTTTTTACATTTGCGCTTATTTTAATTTGTCTTTACCAACTATCTTTTACTTGGTTCGTTAGAACACATGAAAAAGCAATGGATGCTAAAGCAACAGCTTGGGTCAATAAACTACCTAAAGCAGAACAGATTTATCCAAGTGATAAAGACCAACAATTGTTATATAATGACAGTGTAGCTGACGCTAAAAAAGTGTATTACAAGCGCTTATTAGACAGTACAAAAGAAACTAAGCTATTTTTTGGCTTAACGACTTATGCAGCTGCTAAAGAAAAGGAATTAATGTTAGGTCTTGATTTACAAGGTGGTATGAGTGTGACCATGGAAGTTGGATTAGATGGTCTAATCAAATCTTTAGCCAACTACTCTAAAGAACCAGCATTTAATACTGCATTGGCTAATGCTGTAAGCAAAAAAGCAAACAGCAATGCTGATTTAATCAGTTTGTTTACTGCTGAATATAAAGTGGCTAACCCAACAGGAAGTTTAGCACCATTATTTGCAACAAGAAGCAATGGTAAATTAAAGTTTGATGCATCTGACGCTACTGTAACTACTTATTTACAAGAACAGTCTATTCAAGCATTCAACAATACTTACAGAATTTTAAATACCCGTATTGACCGATTTGGATTAGCTTCTCCTTCTATCAATCCAGATCCTACCAAAGGGATTATCAATATTGAATTAGCAGGTATTTCTGATAAAGAGCGTGTTCGTTCTTATTTACAATCTACTGCAAACCTTCAGTTTTTTGAAGTATATACTTTTGAGAACAAGGATTTCCAAAATGCAATTATAGCTGCTGATAAAGCCATTGAATTGAGCAATGCAGGTATCGTTGATTCTACTGTTGTTGCAAAAGTTGATACAGCAAAAGCAAATGCGGCTAAAAATCCATTGTTAAGAATCGTTCAATTCACTCAACCTTATCAAGCAAAAAATGGCCAGTACGTTTTCCCTGCAGAGATTGGTTATACTTTGAAGAAAGATTCAGCTGTATTGAATGCATACCTTGCATTACCAGAAGTAAAGTCTAAGTTCCCATCGAACTTGGTATTCATGTATGGTAAGCCAGACGAATCAGATCCTAAAGCAAAAGATGTTCTAGCCTTATATGCTATTAAAACTTTGGAGAATGGTTTAGCAGAATTAGAAGGCGACCATGTTGCCAATGCAGCACAAGATTTTGATGAGCGTGGTAAAGTAGCCATCAAAATGAATATGGATAAGATTGGTACTAGCATTTGGGCAAAGATGACATCTAAGAATGTTGGCAAGCCAATTGCAATTGTACTAGATAATATTGTTTATTCTGCGCCAAATGTAAATGACGCAATCACTACAGGTAATTCTCAAATATCTGGTAACTACTCCTTAAAAACTGCACAGGATTTGGCACAAATTTTAGAGAGTGGTAAATTACCTGCTCCTGCTAAAATTGTTGCTGAACAACAAGTAGGTCCAACATTAGGAGCTGCATCTATTCAAGGTGGTGCCATGGCATTTGGTATTGCATTCTTGGTAATTTTCGCCTTGATGTTGATTTACTTTAACACAGGTGGATGGGTTGCAAATATTGCATTGATTTTAAACTTATTATTCACGATTGGTATCTTAAGTGCATTAGGATTTACTTTGACAGCACCAGGTATAGCCGGTTTGGTATTGACCATTGGTATGGCCGTGGATACGAACGTAATTATATTTGAAAGAATTAAAGAGGAATTAACGAAAGGAAAGAGCTACCAATTAGCAGTGGCTGATGGTTATAAGCGTTCTATGTCTCCAGTATTGGATGCGCACGTTACGACGCTTTTAACTGCCATCATTTTAGCGTACTTTGGTTTAGGTCCAGTATTAGGATTTGCTACCACACAGATCATTGGTATTTTATTATCCTTATTCTGTGGTATCCTAGTTTCTAGATTGATCACTGATATCTACACAAGTAAGAATAGACATTTTCAATATTTCACTGCAGTTTCAAGAGGTGTATTTAAAAATGCAAACTTCAAATTCATCGAATTCAGAAAGTATGCTTATGTTTTATCAGTTGTTGTATTGATTGGTGGTATTGCTTCTTTCTTCAACGGATTTGACGAAGGTGTTGAATTTGCTGGTGGACGTAGCTTCACAGTGAAATTTGATAAAACGGTGAACATCGAAGAAGTAAGAAATGAATTGAAAGCAGTATTTGGTGAAGCTCCTATCATTAAAACGGTAGATACTAAAAACCAAATCAATATCACAACTTCCTATAAAATTAAAGATCAAGGAAATAATGTAGATCAAGAAGTAGAGTCCTTATTATTTAAAGGTTTAGCGAAGCAATTACCTGCTGGAACAACCTATAAAGAATTTGACGAGCAATACAAGCAACAACAACAAAAAGTATTGCCATCTATCTCTGATGATTTAAAAGCTGGTGCAACTAAAGCAACCCTATTCGCTTTGATTGCAATTTGTTTATACATCTTTATTCGTTTCCGTGATTGGAGATATTCTTTAGGTACCATCTTCTCTTTATTACACGACGTATTTGTAACCTTGATTGTATTTAGCTTCTTAAGAGAAGTCGTTCCATTCCCATTAGAGATTGACCAGCATTTTATTGCTGCCATCCTAACGGTTATTGGTTTCTCTATGAATGATACAGTGATTGTATATGACCGTATCCGTGAGGACAGTCATTTAATGAAAGGTGTAGACAATGCAACTATTATTAATAAAGCGATCAACCAAACATTATCAAGAACAGTAATGACTTCATTGACTGTATTCTTAACCATCTTAATCTTATTCATCTTTGGTGGAGAAGTAACAAGAGGTTTTGCATTCGCAATGTTGATTGGTGTGATCACAGGTACTTACTCTTCTATCTTTGTAGCGGCTCCAGTACTAGTAGACTTTGCTAAGAACAAGCCATTGGGTACTGAACCAAAAGCAAAAAAACACAGTGCTAATAATGCATAATATGTTTTGATTGAATATTAAAAAAGCCCCTCGATTTTCGAGGGGCTTTTTTTGTGCTAATATAGAGCGCGAGAATGATTTATTATATCAAAAAATCTATACAGCAAATGACGTTCCGCATCCACAAGTGCTCGAAGCATTGGGATTGGTAAATGTAAATCCACGGCTATTCAATCCACCCTGCCAATCTATTTGCATCCCATATAAATAAATCTGATGCGATGTTTCTATGCAACAAGGGATACCCTCAATTGAAAATAAAAGGTCTTTATCTGTAGTGACATCAAAACCTAATACATAAGTCATCCCACTACATCCACCCCCTTTTACACCCACTCTTAGTCTTTGTTGTTGGTCAAAATCAGGGGCATGCATTAATCGCTGAATTTCTTCGATAGCGCCAGCTGTAAAACTGACTGGGGTTAAAGATGTATCTGTTATTGTAGACATAAAAATTGTATTTAGCATAGCCTATAAGATTCAAAATCTATCTAAAGACTATATTGCAAAATTAACACTTATCTAGGGATTGTTTAGATTCAAATTTATCGAAAAAGGAAAATTATTAGGTCTAAAAACAAGCAAATATTCGTAATTTGAACTATGGAATTAAACAAGAAGCATACGGATAGTGGGATAGAGATTAAGCAGGTCTATACCCCATTAGATCTTCCAGATACAGCAAAGGCAATTCCAGATCCAGGCACCTACCCTTATATTAGAGGTGTTCAAAAGGATATGTATCGTGGAAAATTATGGACGATGCGTCAGTATGCCGGTTTTTCCACTGCCCAGGAAAGCAACCAACGTTACCACTATCTATTATCACAAGGTGTGATGGGACTAAGTGTGGCTTTTGACCTTCCTACTCAAATTGGCTATGATGCAGACCATGCTTTAGCAGATGGTGAAGTTGGTAAAGTAGGTGTTTCAATTTGTTCTATCCAAGACATGGAAATTTTATTTGATGGTATTCCATTGGATAAAATAAGTACTTCCATGACCATCAATGCCACTTCATTTATTTTATTGGCTTTGTATGTAGCGGTCGCAAAAAAAAGAGGGATCGATTTAAAACAATTATCTGGCACCATCCAAAATGATATTTTAAAAGAGTACGCAGCAAGAGGCACATATATTTATCCGCCAAGACATTCCATGCGTATCATTACTGATATTTTTGAATGGTGTAGTTCCAACTTGCCAAAATGGAATAGTATTTCCATTTCTGGATACCATATTCGTGAAGCTGGAAGTACCGCTGTACAAGAAATTGCATTTACCTTGAGTAATGGTAAAGCCTATGTAGAAGCTGCTTTAGCAAAAGGATTAGATATCAATGTATTTGGAAAGAGACTTTCTTTTTTCTTTAATGCACATAATAATTTATTTGAAGAAGTGGCTAAATTTAGAGCAGCAAGAACCATTTGGGCAAAGATGATGAAGGATTTAGGTGCCACAGATGAAAAAGCAATGATGTTACGTTTTCATACACAAACAGGTGGAGCCACTTTAACTGCACAACAACCTTTGAATAATATCACAAGGGTGACCGTTCAAACCATTGCAGCTGTCATGGGTGGTACACAGAGTTTACATACCAATGGGTTTGATGAAGCATTAGGCTTACCTACGGAACAAGCTGCAACAATTGCTTTGAGAACACAACAAATTGTAGCTTTTGAGAGTGGCATTCCAGAAACTGCCGATCCTTTAGCAGGTAGTTACTTTGTAGAAAATTTAACTGCAGAAGTCGAAACTAAAGCACTTGAATTGATTCAACAAATTGATGCGATGGGTGGAGCTGTCGCAGCAATTGAGTCTGGATGGATGCAGCAGCGTATAAGTGATAGCGCATACAAATATCAAAAAGAGATTGAATCAAAAGAAAAAATCATTGTAGGTGTCAATGAATTTATTTCAGATGAAAATAATAAGATACCTGTTTTCAGAATAGACGCAAGCATTCAACAAGCTCAAATTGAAAAAATTAAAGCATTGAAAGCAAGTCGTGACAATGCAATTGCACAAAACTGTTTGGCAGCAATTGTAGAAGCTGTTCAATCAGGTCAAAATATGATGCCTCCAGTGATTGCTGCTGTAGAAGCGAATTGCACATTGGGCGAAATTTCGGACGTGCTTAGAAATATCTTTGGAGAATACCAAGCTTAAACAATTAAACAATCATTTATTCTTTATCCTATTTACTTGTTAGAACACCTTATTCAAATATTCAACTAAATTTATTTATACATTCTATTTAATTCAAATTCTTTCATCATAAAAACCTATCAAATGCGTAAACTTTTATTCGCAATGAGCTTATTGATTGCAGGCAATTCAATGGCACAAGAACTACCAAAAAATTATGCCCAACTATTAGAAAATGTAGAGCCTGAATTAATTCAATGGAGAAGACATTTTCACCAAAATCCAGAATTATCCAATAGAGAATACAATACGGGTAAATATATTGCTGATTTCTTAAAAACATTACCAGGTGTGGAAGTACGCTACCCTGTTGCTAAAACCGGTGTTGTAGCAGTATTAAAAGGTGGTAAGCCAGGTGCAGTCATTGCATTAAGAGCAGATATAGATGCACTGCCAGTCTTTGAACGAAACAGTCTACCCTTTGCCTCAAAAGTAACAACTGAATATAATGGTAATAAAGTACCTGTGATGCACGCTTGCGGTCATGACTCACATACTTCTATCTTAATGGCCACAGCCAAAGTATTACACGCCATGCAGAAAGACCTTCCTGGTACTGTTGTATTTTTATTTCAACCAGCCGAAGAAGGTGCTCCAGGAAATGAAGAAGGTGGTGCACCTTTAATGATTAAAGAAGGCGCATTAGACAACCCAAAAGTGGATGCAGTATTTGGTATCCATATTAGTTCAGAGACTCCAGTGGGCACATTAAAATACAAATCTGGTGCATTCATGGCTTCTTCAGATTGGTTTACCATTAAAGTAAACGGTAAAGGTAGCCACGGTTCACAACCTTGGGGTGGTATCGATCCTATTGCAGCATCTGCGCAAATTGTGGAAGGCTTACAACATATCGTTTCTAGACAAATGAATTTAACAACAGCACCTGTGGTGATCACTGTAGGTACGATCAACAGTGGTGTTCGTTCTAATATTATTCCAGAAACCGCAGAAATGACTGGTACCATTAGAACACTCGATAGTAAAATGCAGAAAGATGTGCATGAGCGTATTAAACATACTGTAAAAACCATTGCAGCAAGTTCTGGTGCAACAGCTGATGTGACAATCGACACAAAAACATTGGTAACCTATAATGATCCTAATTTGGTGAAGAAAACATTGCCAGCATTAATTAAAGCAGCTGGTGCAGAAAATGTTTCAGAATCTACTTGGATAACTGGTGCCGAAGATTTCTCCTTCTTTGGAGAAAAAGCACCAAGCTTCTTTTTCAATTTAGGTGCTTTACCAAAAGGAACTGACCCAAGCAAAGCAGGCCCGCATCATACACCAGATTTTTATTTAGATGAGTCTGGATTTATTGTTGGCGTGAAAGCATTCTGTCAATTGGTTTTTGATCATTAAAAAACAAAATAATATATTCATTTATAATAGCTTATAACTATTTAACTAACATTAAAAAAGAGGCTCAAATG
>CALPJR020000046.1 GCA_943323935.2 Bifidobacterium breve | reverse complement strand
GTCTGGATGCTTTCTTCCACCCTGTGGTTGTACCAATACTTCTGTGCACTCAAGCATTTTTAATAAACCTTGTTGCACCCCTTCGCCACTTACATCACGAGTAATGGAAGCGTTATCGCTTTTGCGTGCTATTTTGTCAATCTCATCTATATACACAATACCTCTTTGCGCTGCTTCTACATCATAGTCGCAGTTTTGTAATAGACGGGTTAACATGCTCTCTACATCTTCTCCAACATAGCCAGCTTCTGTAAAGACAGTGGCATCTACAATAGCGAATGGCACATTTAAAAGCTTAGCAATTGTTTTTGCAAGTAATGTTTTACCTGTGCCCGTTTCACCAATCATGATCACATTGCTCTTTTCTATTTCTACATCATCTTTGATGGTGCTAGGTAGGTTGATGCGTTTAAAGTGATTGTATACTGCCACACATAGTATTTTCTTTGCTTCATCTTGGCCAATGATGTATTGGTCCATGAATTTTTTGATGGCAATAGGCTTTTGTACTTTTAGGGTACCTGCTTTGCCTGCTTCCTTTTTTTGATGAAATTCTTTATTGACAACTTCATGAGCGTGCTCAATACAGTGCTCACAAATATGACCTTCTTGTCCGGCAATTAGGATTTTTACCTCCGCTCTGCTTCGGCCACAAAAAGAACATTGTATATTTTCTGTCTTACTCATTTTAATTGTTCTAATTTTTATAAACTTTTAGCAATCTTATCTACGATACCGTATTCAACTGCTTCTTTGGCATTCATCCAGTAGTCTCTGTCAAAATCGGCCATAATTTGCTCCATTGACTTATTACAGTTCTTAGCAAGAATTTGCGCACCTAATTCTTTTGTCTTTCTAATTTGCTCTGCCTGAATTTCGATGTCTGCACTTGTTGCTTGAAAATAACCACCCAAGCTTGGTTGGTGTATCATCACTTCACCATGTGGGAAAATAGTACGCTTACCTTTCTCACCCATACTCAATAAGATCGAACCCATGCTTGCAGCAAGGCCCATACAAATGGTATGCACAGGGCTCTTAATTAAGTTCATTGTATCAAACATCACCATACCACTTGTCACCACACCACCTGGGCTATTGATATAAAAATGGATTGGTTCACCTGGTTTATCCGCATCCAATAATAAAAGCTTAGTCACAATATCTCTTGCAGACTTATCGTCTACCACGCCCCATAAATAGATAGATCTTTTTTCAAAAAAGATTTGTTCCATTTTTTTATTCAAAAAGGATGGCACATTGTCTTCTTTTTTTTCTTCTTTGTGTTCTTCCTCATCTTCCATTAAAAAACGATTGGTCAGTATCATATAAACAGTTTAAATTATTTTAATTATTTCTTTACTTTTCTAGGGTTGGTTAACAATACTTCGTCTACCAATCCATAGGCCTTGCCTTCGGCAGCGGTCATCCAGAAATCTCTATCACAGTCTTTAGCAACTAATTCGACATCCTTATGGGTATGTGTGGCAATGACTTCGTATAGTTCGTGTTTTAATTTCTTAATTTCTCTTGCGGTGATTTCAATATCAGATGCTTGTCCTCCAATGGCACCACTTGGTTGGTGTAACATGATTCTGCTATGTCTTAAAGCAGTTCTTTTACCTTCCACACCAGCGCATAATAAAATCGCACCCATGCTTGCTGCCATACCGGTACAAATAGTAGCCACGTCTGGGCTAATAAATTGCATGGTATCGTAAATGCCTAAGCCGGCATAGACGCTTCCGCCTGGGCTATTGATGTACATTTGAATGTCCTTTGTGCGGTCTGTACTTTCAAGGAAAAGCAATTGTGCTGTAACAATATTGGCCACATAGTCATTGATGCCTTCGCCTAAGAAAATGATTCTATCCATCATCAAACGGCTAAACACATCCATGCTTGCCACATTCATTGGTCTTTCTTCAATAATATAGGGTGTCAAATTGGTCACACTATTTTGGTATTGATGAAGACTGTTGCTTCCGATCCCCCTGTGTTTGATCGCGTATTTTTCGAATTCTTTTCCTATGTTCATAATTGCTTTTTTCAGATTGTAAAGGTAAAACCTATTCTCCTAAGCTATTGCAAAAAGAGTGCCAAATTTGACCCAAAACAGGTTTGGAACATGGATGTAACACAAAAGCCTCGAAATTCGAGGCTTTTGCTATCAAAAATGCGCTCATTAGTGCTTATGGCTATTCAATAAATCTGCAAATTTCTCTGCTGCAATTGGTTCTTCTTTGGCAGTCACTTCTGCTTCTAAAGCATTGAATAATTTATCTGTGCTAATTCTGTGGTAACTGTCTTCTACAAATTTTCTGTCTTGCATCATACGAGCAGCGTAATCTTCTAACCATTGGTCATTGTCACCCAATGCACCCAATTGGCCACCCATATAACTCATCAATTGTTGCTTTGCAAAACTCTTTAAATCTTCTGCTACTACTTCTACTTTATGATCAGCAATTAATTGTGTACTAATGACAGTCCACTTTAATTGATCTTGGAAAACTGGGTATTCTTTTTCTGCTTCTTCTTCTGTTCTTTGTTTGTCTCCACCTTTTTGCAACCAGCGCTTTAAAAATGCAACAGGAAAATCCATTTTAGTTTGTTCAATTAAGCCATGATAAATTTGATCATGTACTTGATTTTTTGCTTGTTGCGCATAGTACCCTTCGATATCTTGTTGCACTGCAGCTTTGAATTCAGCTTCGTTGGTGATGGCTTGATTAGGGTAGGTAACTGTAAATAAAGTTTCATCTAAAGGTGCTTTTTCCACTAGGCCAACTTTAGTGATCAGTAGTTTAAAATATTTTTCAGCGTCATCCTTTGTTAATGCTAAATCATTTAAAATAATATCTAATTCCTTGTCATCAAAGGCATTCTTTAATTGAATATGAACGGTATCCTCGTTCTTTAAACCAATGAATTGTTTTCTTTGTTTTTCACTAAAGTATTTAATCAATAAAGAATTATCTTTTTTGATACCGCCTTCGATTTCATTGCCGTCTTTATCTGATTCAATAAAAGTTACGTTCAATACATTGTCTTCACTTGTTGAAGTTTCCGGTTCAGTCATGTTGCCATTTCTGATTTGTAGACGCTCCACTTCGCTTTGAATCATCTCGTCTGTCACTTGAATTTTATAACGTTTTACTTTGATGTCTTTTGCTTTGATTTCAAACTTTGGCTTTAATCCAATTTCAAAAGAGAAATCATAATCGGTTGGATTGTTATGATCCATATTAGCAAATGCAGTAGCCAAAGGAAGTGGCTGTGCGAAAATATCAATCTGCTCTTTAGAAATATATTGGTTCATCTCTTGTTCTACCGATTTTAAAATCACATCGGTGAAAACAGCTTGTCCATACATTTTTTTAATCATACCAGCAGGCACCATGCCTTTTCTGAATCCTGGAATATTTGCCGTTTTGGCTTGCTTCTTTAGGGTTGTCTCGTAAGTCGATAAATAATCTTCTTTTGAAATGGTCACCGTTAATTGATCATTTAAAGGTGCAATGTTGGTTCTTTTTATGGTTGCCATAGGTCTTGCTTTTACTACTTAATTGAAATGTTTAAGGGGGGCGAAGGTACAATTTTTGATTTTAAATAAGGCATTATGACAAGAAAAAGGCCCCAATCTGGGGCCTTTTTCTGTGCGGATGGAGGGGGTCGAACCCACACGCCTCGCGGCGCTAGATCCTAAGTCTAGTGCGTCTGCCAATTTCGCCACATCCGCTTAGGGGCTGCAAACTTAATAGATATTTTTTAAAATTGGTCTAAGAAACCGACAATTTCCTCTAAATACGTTTGATCAATTGCATCAAAATGTGCTAATTCAGTGCTATCAACATCTAAAACGCCAACTATTTGACCATTTTGAAAAACAGGTACTACAATTTCAGATCTGGATGCACTACTACAAGCAATATGTCCTGGAAATTTTTCAACATCATCTACAATTAAAGTGATGCCTTTTTCCCAAGATGTTCCGCAAACACCTCGTCCTTTCTTGATTCTTGTACATGCCACAGGGCCTTGAAAAGGGGCAAGTACCAATTCATCGGCTTCCACCCAATAAAAGCCCACCCATAACCAATTGAACTGCTCTTTTAATGCTGCTGTAATATTACCTAAGTTGGCTACTAAATTATCCTCACCCGTGATTAGTCCTTTGATTTGAGGGATCAATGATTCGTACTGTGTTTTTTTATCTCCAACTTGGATGATTAAATCTTCTGCCATTAGTTTGATTTTCTAAAAATGGATTGCAAATCTTTTTTCTCTACGCGTACAACAAATACAATAAATGCGAAAAGCAAGATAGATGCAAATAAATAATTGAAAGGTTGATTGGTTGAAATAAGGTGCAACAAAAGGTTGATACCATAGACCAACAAAGCAATGATAAAATAAGCGATCAATTTTTTGGTGGCGTATGGAACAGGATAAACCTGTTGTCCCCAAAAATAACTTACCACCATCATGGAGCCATAACAAAAGAAGGTCGCCCAAGCACTTGCCATATAACCAAAATGAGGAATGGCTAAATAATTAATGAGGATGGTGATAAGCGCACCAAATAAGGTAATCCAGGCACCTGCCATGGTTTTGTTACTTAGTTTATACCAGATACTTAAATTATAATATACTCCTAAAAACATATTTGCAATCAATAAAATTGGCACCACTTTAAGGCCCACATACATGGCTGGATTTTGTATAAACAATTTCCAAATATCAATGTATAACATGACAAACAAAAACATCACACATAAACTAATCACAAAAAATTTCATGACTTTGGCATAGGTTTTTTGAGCTTGATCTGTCTCGGCTTGTTTGAAGAAAAATGGTTCGGCGCCCATTCGGAATGCTTGAATGGAGATGGTGATTAAAATGGCTAATTTATAACAAGCACTATACACACCCACCATGGCTTTATTGGCATCTACCGTTTCGCCAGGTCCCCACCATCCCAACATGATGCGGTCCAGTGTCTCATTGATCATCCCTCCAAAGCCTACCAAAACAAGAGGAAGTGCATATACCATCATACTCCTCCATAATTTAAAATTGAATTTAAATCGGATGGCTCTGATTTCTTTTTGTAATAATAGCAATACAAAAACATTCTGCACAATACCCGCAATTAAAATATAACCCACTTCCCAATTAGGTTGATAAAGCTTTTGTAAAAAACTATCTGGATGGGTTTGTACATAATTTGGTAAAAGACTGATGAAGCTATAGGTAGCAAGAATATTTATTAAGATGCCACCAACTTTGATCAATGCAAATTTTTTGGGACGCTCTTGCATTCTTAATCTTGAAAAAGGAATTGTGGTTAAAGCATCTAATGCTACAATCCAAGCTAGTAAACTAATGTATTCTGGGTGGAGTGTAATTTGAAGCAGTTCGGCCAATGGGATTTGCCAAGTAAACAAACCTATTAACACAAGAAGGGTCACAAATAGCATCGAAAAACTACTCGTGTTATAAATCTCCTCCTCATTTTCTTTGGTCCCAAACTTAAAATAAGCAGTCTCCATGCCATGGGCTACAATGACATTCAAAAAGGGAATAAAAGCATAGACAATCGAATTCTCCCCGTAAGCAATATCAGAAAGCTTATAGGTTAAATAAGGGGTAAGCAAATAGCTAATAAACCTTGCGGCTATTGAACTAAGTCCGTACCATGCGGTTTGTCCGACTAATTTTTTTATACTACTCAAGGTGTTGAAATTACAGCTAAATTAGTGAAAATAGTTTTGTTTATCTTCACGTTGTAAATAGCATCCTTATGAGAGTCGTAATTCAAAGAGTGTCAGAGGCCAGCGTCAAAGTGGATGGCGTAATTGTGGGGGCCATTCAGGCAGGCTTATTGGTCTTATTAGGCATACACAATGAGGATACATTAGAGGATATTCAATGGATATCCAACAAGCTGGTGCAGATGCGTATTTTTGATGATGTAGATGGGGTCATGAACCAAAGTGTACAAGAAATAGGAGGATCCATCTTGCTGATTAGCCAATTTACATTGTATGCTGCTACTAAAAAGGGCAATCGACCTTCTTATATTGCCGCGGCAAAACCTGAGATAGCGATTCCGATTTATGAGCAGATGATCCTTCAATTGACCAAGGATCTAGGCAAACCAATTGCTACTGGGCAATTTGGAGCAGACATGAAAGTAGCACTTATAAACGATGGTCCAGTGACCATCATGATTGATTCAAAAAACAAGGAATAATATGTCTAATCAAATCACAATTCAAGCAGCACAAGACCAGGTAGATCAGTGGATCAAGACCATTGGGGTAAACTATTTTAGTGAGTTAACTAATTTAGGTGTCTTGATGGAAGAAGTGGGTGAACTCTCTAGATTGATGGTGCGCAAGTACGGGGATCAATCCTTTAAAAATAAAGAAGCTAGTGCAGACCTGGGGGATGAGATGGCGGATGTACTTTTTGTACTGATTTGCTTAGCCAATCAAACAGGTGTTGATTTGACTGCAGCATTGGAGAAAAATATCCAAAAGAAAACCATTCGAGACAAAGAAAGGCATCAAAACAATGAAAAATTACAACCATAATCTTTTCTCGACCTATATTTGCAATCTATGAGTAAGACAGTTACAGACAATACATTACAAGCGATCATTTCGCATGCCAAAGAATACGGATTTGTGTTTCC
>CALPJR020000045.1 GCA_943323935.2 Bifidobacterium breve | reverse complement strand
GCACCTTCCAATACACCACCTTCAACAATAAATTTGCCACCTTCATTTTTACAAGCTTCAATAGATTGCAAATACATTTTTACTGCATCTTTATCTATCAATGGCCCCATGTGGTTATTGCTATCCAATGGATCTCCAATTTTAATTTGTTGGTAGGCCTTTACTAATTTTTCTACAAATTGGTCATAAATTTTTTCATGTATGATCAATCTCCTGGTGCTTGTACATCTTTGTCCTGCAGTACCAACCGCTCCAAATACAGCCCCAATTAAGGACATGTCTAAGTCCGCATGTTCTGTAATAATGATCGCGTTATTACCTCCTAATTCTAAAATTGTTTTACCTAAACGACCTGCAACTTCTTTATTCAATTCCTTACCCATACGAGTAGATCCTGTTGCAGAAACCAGTGGTATCCTTGTGTCCTTACTCATCCATTCTCCTACAGCACGTCCTCCTTGGATTAAATTATTCACACCTTCTGGCACATCATTGTCTGCAAATACTTTTTCAACAATCTTTTGAATGGCATTACCACATAATGGTGTTTTCTCACTTGGCTTCCATACGGTTACATTACCGCAAACCCAAGCAAGTGCTGCATTCCAGCTCCATACTGCTACAGGGAAATTAAATGCAGAAATAATACCAACTATACCCATCGGATGCCATTGTTCATACATTCTATGGGATGGTCTTTCACTGTGCATTGTCAAACCATATAATTGTCTAGACAATCCAACTGCGAAATCGCAGATGTCAATCATCTCTTGTACTTCTCCTAATCCTTCTTGTAGGCTTTTCCCCATTTCATAGCTCACTAACTGACCTAGTGCTGCTTTATCTTTTCTTAAAGCTTCGCCTAGTTGTCTAACGACTTCACCTCTTTTTGGTGCTGGCCAATTACGCCATTGTAAAAATGCATTTTGTGCTGTCTCAATCACTTGCTCATATGCAGCTTGATCTGTAGTTACAACTGCACCAATCAATTGATTGTCCACTGGAGAAAAAGAGGAAATCATTTCACCCTTGCTTTGAATCCATTTCGCGCCTGTAGAACTACCTTCGTTTTCTTTTTGAATTTTTAATTCTTGTAAAAATTGCATATTTATTTTTTTATTTTTTCAATGATATTTGTCGTGGAAAAACCTTCCACAATTGGATTGATAATTACTTTTCCTCCATTTGCAATCACTTCCTTGGCACCTACAATGGTATCAATCGTATAGTCGCCTCCCTTTACAAGGACATCTGGTAGGAGGGTTTGTATTAATTCTAATGGTGTGTCTTCTTCGAATACCACCACCACATCTACCAATACTAAATTGGCCAAGATAGACGCCCTGCTTTCGGTATGATTGATTGGACGCTCAGGGCCTTTTAGTTTTCTAACACTTGCATCACTATTTAATCCCACCAATAAATAATCTGCCTCCTTTGCTGTTTGAGCCAATGAAAATAAATGACCAGGATGTAAAATATCAAAGCAGCCATTGGTAAAGGCTACTGTCTTTCCTATTGTTTTACAAGCTTGCATGAATGCTTTAGCTTGTTCAAGGGTCATGATTTTATTTGCTATTTGTTCCACTGCGCGCATCTTACTTTGCTTGTTTATTAATGATAGGTAATATAATTAAACTCATTCCACCCAATACAATCACAATTAAGAACTGTGAAAACCACTGTAAAGTTCCATTGGCGAGTCCCAAGGTATAATCTACACCATTTAGTTCTAACACTTTCGCCATAAAATAAGCATAAGCGCCAATGCCACCTGGTGTGAGTATCATGCCAATACTTGCATAAGCCAAGCAACTAATCGCAGTGGCAAAACTACTTTCTGTTCCAGCTGTGGCATATAGTCCTACATAGGTGGCTAGTAAATACAAAAACCAAATGCCAAATGAGTATACAAAGAATAATTTTTGTTGTTTTAATTTAGTAGCACTCATCACACCCTCCCAAATTCCACTAAGAATTTGTTGAATGGAGGCAACCATTGTAGGGATACGTTTTCTAAGGATCAAAAATAGTGCCACTAATAAAATACCTATGCCAACAAACAAATACATTTTCCAATTACCCTCATTTGAATCAATCACTGGTGTAGCAGTTTGATTTTTCAATTGGTTCCAACCGGCTTCAATCACATTGAATTGTAAGCCAAGTGCCAATAAAAAAACAATGCCAAGGCTTACCACATCAAAGGCCCTTTCAGCCACAATGGTACCCACTATTTTTTCGGCAGGTACTTTCTCATATTTAGCTAATAAGGTGCATTTTAAAACCTCTCCAAGTCGGGGGACAGCTAGGTTGGCTAAATAGCCAATCAGGACAGCAAGGTAGGTATTCGCGATGCTTGGTTGATAGCCCAATGGCTCCATGATTAAGCGCCATCTAAGTGCACGTAAAAAATGTGAAAGCCCTAGTATTATAAAGACAGGAAATACAATCCATAGTTTAGATTGCTTGAGTGCGAGGGTGAATTTTGTCCATTCTTCGGCCGGAATTTGATGTAAACTCCACCATATCAAGGCGATACCTAAAAGAAAAAAGAACCCAATTTTAAGAAACTTTCCCATTATTGTAAGGTTTCAGTTGCCCCGCAATTTACAACCAAATGTCTAGAATACCCCTGACAAAGCTTAATAATTGGGCTTTTTTAGGGTTTTATAAAGTCCTTTTAAATCCGTACCTTTGCCAACTCGTTGAGGTTACTTAGTTAAACTATTAAAGGAATGTCAGAAAAAAAACGAATCTTATATATTGCCACAGAAATGTCGCCTTATTTAGAGATGACAGAATTTGCAGAGGTGATCAATAAACTCGCAATTAAAAGCAATGACAGTGGGTTAGAAGTACGTTGTATCATGCCAAGATTTGGTGTAATCAATGAAAGAAGACACCGTTTACATGAAGTAGTTAGATTATCAGGGATCAATGTTCAAGTGGATAGTGATGATTATCCATTACAAATTAAGGTTGCATCCTTACCCAATGCAAGATTACAGGTCTATTTTTTAGAGAATGAAGATTTTTTCAAACGTAAGCATATATTCCACGATGAAAATGAAACATGGTTTGACGACAATGCCATGAGAACTATTTTCTTCTGTCGTGGTGCCTTAGAGACCGTGAAGAAATTCGGTTGGCCTCCAGACATCATTCACTGTAGTGGTTGGATGACAGGTTTAATCCCGGCTTATATTAAAACTGCTTTTAAGAAAGAACCTGTATTCTCCAATGCCAAAGTAGTGTTCACCATTGGACAAAATACATTCGAAGAACAGTTCCCAAAAGACTTTATGACGAAGGCTTTGATCAATACAAACGTAAAGGAGAAAGAACTAGAGGCATTTAAAGAATTATCCAACTCGGCAATGTTCAGAGGAGGCGCAACTTATGCTGATGCAATTTCATTTGGTTCAGACGTGATTGACAAAAAATTAGTGACAGAATTTTCATCAGTGAAAGGTAAAAAAGTAGTGCCTTTTAATGGTTGGGATTCTGATTTAACAGAGTATTTAGATTTATACAACGAACTTGCAGGCAAGTAAAGTAAATATACATGGCATTTATCAACATAGTTAGAAGGGTTACCTATTTTACAATCGCAGCGACATTGCTTTTCTCTTGTACCAGAATTGGTACTTCTGAGCTTGGAATAGACTTTTTGTCACAAGACGCTATTGGCACTAGAGACACCATATTAGATGTAGAAACAGAAACAGTGGTGATGGAAGATTCATTAAGAATTTATCCAACAGATCAACATATGCTAGGTGATATCACCAATGATCCAATTTTTGGCACAACAAGTGCTTCTTTATTTTTACAATTAAAACCTGGCTTTTATCCTTTCTTTATTAAAGGAACAAAAGACAGTATTATTGTGGATTCGGTGGTCTTGATTTTAAGTTATAAAGGCTTTTATGGAGATTCTTCAAAGCCAGTTAAAATTTATGTCAACAAAATAGATCCAGCAACACCATTAACAGTTGGTAAATTATATGCATCTAATTATCCCAATGCATATGGTATAAGAAAAGGAATTGCACTTGGCAATCCTAAATTATTTGATTTTGAAAATGCGAAAGATTCTATCAATGACCGTTTTGAAAATGCTTCAAGTCAAATCCGTTTGAGATTGAATCAATCAGTAGGGACTGAGTTATTAAAAACTTATGATTCAAATGGGGTTTACAGAAACGATACTACATTCCGTAATGCCTTTTCTGGTTTTGCTTTATCTACAAATCCATCAGATAACCACAATGCATTGATAAGATTAGCATTATTAGATTCTAATACAAAATTGGCATTATATTATTCTACCAGTGCAACAGGTAGTGTAACAAGAGATACTTTAGTCACGCATTTTAGGTTCAATTATTACACCGCACAAAATGCCAACTTTATTCTTAGAAACAGAGCGGCTTCAGAAATTGCAAGTCATCTAAATGGGTTCGCTAAAGATTCATTGGTCTATGTGCAAACAAGTCCTGGTACCATGGTGAAAATTAAAGTACCTGGATTGAAGACTTTTGAAAAGAAAATTATACATAGGGCCGAATTGATTGCAGAACAAGTTCCGGATCCTGCTCGTTTAACAACCACGGATAGTTATATGACTGCGCCTAATTTTTTATTCTTAGGTGTATATGATAGTGCAACGAAGCAATTAAGGTCTGTACCAAATGATTATCAAGGCGTGGTGAATGCTCAATTATTAGCGCAGTTTGGTGGACAAAAGATTACTAAATCATTAAATGGGTTTAGCAATGTAGCTACTTACAATTTTAATGTGAGTAGGTATGTTCAAGGCTTAATTGCAAGAAAAGATTCATTATTTGATTTTAGATTGTATGCACCAGTGAACGATTCAATCAAATTCGTTCAGCCTTATCCTTATAATAAAATTCAAGCCACAGATTTCTTATCAACCTCTTTGGGGAACCAACCAGCTATTGGTCGTGTAAGATTGGGTGGGGGATCTCATTCAAAGTTCAGAATGAGACTACGTGTTTTCTATACCAATCTTTAATCTAATTCATCTAATCCAATCTATAATAATTAGGATTATTTAATATATTTGCACTTTACAATAAACATCTAAATCATACAATATGCCTTATTTATTTACATCTGAGAGTGTTTCTGAAGGACATCCAGACAAAGTAGCGGATCAGATTTCTGACGCATTGATCGACAACTTTTTAGCATTTGATCCACAATCAAAAGTGGCATGTGAAACTTTAGTAACAACAGGTCAAGTTATATTGGCGGGTGAGGTAAAATCTAAAGCGTATTTAGATGTACAAACGATTGCACGTAATGTGATCAAGAAAATTGGTTACACAAAGAGTGAATATATGTTTGAAGCGGATAGCTGCGGAGTATTATCTGCGATCCACGAACAATCTGCTGATATCAACCAAGGGGTTGATAAAAAGAAGAAGGAAGAGCAAGGTGCTGGTGACCAAGGAATGATGTTTGGTTATGCTACCAATGAAACAGAAGACCTAATGCCATTGGCTTTGGACTTAGCGCATAAAATTTTAATTGAATTAGCTGCTTTAAGAAGAGAAAACAAAGCCATTAAATATTTACGTCCTGATGCAAAATCTCAGGTGACTTTAGAGTACAACGACAAAAACGAGCCAGTAAGAATTGACGCGATTGTGGTATCTACTCAACACGATGATTTTGATTCAGAAGCAAAGATGTTAGCGAAGATCAAAAAAGATATCATTGAAATTTTGATTCCAAGAGTGCAAGCGAAATATAAGAAATACGCAAAATTATTTAATAAAGATATCAAGTACCATATTAACCCAACAGGTAAGTTCGTAATTGGTGGTCCGCATGGTGATACTGGATTAACTGGTCGTAAGATCATCGTTGATACTTACGGTGGTAAAGGTGCACACGGTGGTGGTGCCTTCTCTGGTAAAGATCCAAGTAAGGTAGACCGTTCTGCTGCATATGCAACACGTCATATTGCGAAGAACTTAGTAGCTGCAGGTGTGGCTTCTGAAGTATTGGTTCAAGTTTCTTATGCGATTGGTGTGGCTAAGCCAACATCTATCAACGTAAATACTTATGGTACTGCTAAGGTAAAAATGACAGATGGTCAAATTGGTAAGTTAGTAGAAGGCATTTTTGATATGCGTCCTTACTTTATCGAGCAAAGATTAAAGTTAAGAACGCCAATGTACAGTGAGACTGCAGCTTATGGCCATATGGGTCGTAAGAATGAGACAGTGACTAAAGTATTCACGACTCCAGATGGTAAAACAAAGACCATGAAAGTGGAATTGTTTACCTGGGAGAAATTAGATTATGTTACCAAGGTTAAAAAAGCCTTTGGTTTAAAATAAATCATTGATTGAATAAAAATCCCGTCTCGACACAAATTGGGACGGGATTTTTATTTTAATCCATAACTTTGACCTATGCAGGAAAGAAACAATAGACCGGAACGTTCAGACAGAGCTGGTAGACCCGAAAGAAAATTTACTGGACAGAGAAGATTTAGTCCAAGGCCAAGTTTTACCACAGAACGTAAATTTATTATTGGTCGTCAACCATTGATTGAGGCATTGACATCTGGCGCGAATATTGAAAAAATCTTACTGCAAAAAAATGCACAAGGGGAAGGGTTGGATGAAATAAAGCAATTTGCAAAAACACATACTATTCCTGTTCAATTGGTGCCTATTGAAAAACTCAATGGCATGACTAAAGCAAACCACCAAGGGGTGCTTGCATTTATCTCCAATGTAAAATATTTAGACTTACAAGAAGTCATTGACTTTGTGGT
>CALPJR020000044.1 GCA_943323935.2 Bifidobacterium breve | reverse complement strand
TTTGTCATCCTTCACCGTACCGGTTACTGGACGAACTTGGGCATTAGCAACAGCCAATACAAATACAGCTAAGAAGAGCGAGAATAGAATTTTCTTCATATGCTTTTTGTTTTACTTAAGCCTTCAAGTTATGAAAAAATCCTAAACATCGTTAACAATAACTTAACAAAAGGAATAGTTTCCATCTGTTTTGTTATATAAAATGGTATTAAAATGCACTATAAACTATTACACATTATGATTATTTTATATTTATATAAAAATAATTTATAAGTTTCCTTAATATTGAGCATAAAAAAAGAGAATATCTGCGCAATGCTCTTTTCTACTGGAATTAAAATCTATTTATAAGTTTCCTTTATAATGGGCATAAAAAAAGAGAATCTCTGCGAAATGCTCTTTTTTACTAGTATTTGGACTATTGAATTGTTGAATGGATCAACTACCTCTTGAACCGCCTGTTTTAATTGGTTTTTTACTTGCACCAGATGATTTGGTACTTGCTTTAGCGATAAACTTTGAACTACCCCCTGCTTGCACATTGGTTTTTGCGCTAGAGGCTGTTTTTTTGTCTGCTATTTTTTTATTGATTGCGAATCCCATATTGGTTGTATTTGACTCAAAAATAAGATTAAAATTTTATTTAGCCATTTAAAAGGGATAAATCAGGATTTACTTTCTGACTAGTTCATAAGATTCCCTAATTAATGCTTGAACTAGGGATGGACTTAGTCTTGTATTTAAAACTAGGGTATTCCAATGCTTTTTATTCATATGGAAGCCAGGTAAAATATTATCTGGATAGGCTTCTCTTAAATCTATAGATTTGTCTGGGTCCGTCTTGATATTGATTCTAGGGGGGATATCATCTAAAGAAATTAATAAGAACATTTTTCCTTTGATCTTATACACTAAATTTTCTGGACCAAATGGCTGACACTCTTCGACATCCTCAAAGCTCAAGCAAAAATCTCTTACCCATTCGACGTGCATCTTTCTGTAGTTTATAAAATAGAAAAATTAAATTCTTAAGAGTCCTGCTTTGTGCAAAGTGTTGATTGGTTTATTGTCCCAAAACAAATCAAAGTCTTCCAATCCTGAAGCTAAATAATCTGCCTTGATATCTGCCAATGGCATTCCTGCATTGGTTTGCACATTTATCTTTTCTAATAACTGAATGAACCAGGTTCCTTTTTGAGGTGCTACTTGAATTGAAATCGTATTTTGATTGGTTTCAAAACACAGGTTCATTTCTTCCCACTTACTACCCTTCTTGGAACGTTGCACCATTGTTGAGGATGGCATTAAGCCTATCCAAATTGCTTTATAATTAGCAGCACCAATTTCTACCGTATCCAACTGTGTTTGAATATAATTTGGTGCAATGCTTGTTTTTGGAATTTTAAATTCGAACCATTTTTGCAATGGGAATTCATAACAAGCACCATGCATATAATTTAGGATGGCTTTCTTTAAACCATAGCCAAAAATTTCATGGTTGGCACCTGTCGTATCAATATGGGCAATATCATTATTTGCAAAACTGCCCACTGTATCGGATACTTTTTTGACTTTATATTTTTCTGGCGCTAATCCTACAGGACTATGTGCCGTCATGGTAAACAAATGCCAAAATGCAGATTTCAAAACACCTGTTTCAAATAATTGACGCACCATCTCTAAGGAGTCCACCGTTTCTTGTATAGTTTGAGTTGGGAAACCATACATCAAATACGCATGCACCATGATACCCGCGTCATTAAAATGTTGGCTCACTTTTGCTACTTGTGCCACCGTAATACCTTTCTGAATCAGTTCAAGCAATCTGTCCGATGCCACTTCTAGTCCTCCACTCACGGCAATACATCCCGAAGCCTTTAATAAAATACATAGATCCTTTGTAAAGCTTTTTTCAAAACGCACATTGGCCCACCAACTTACTACTAATTTTCGTTTGATGATTTCAATTGCCAATGCTTTCATTAAAGCAGGTGGTGCAGCTTCATCCACAAAATGAAAGCCGTTTTGTCCAGTTTGTGCAATCATTAATTCCATCCTGTCTGCCAATAAACTAGCTGTAGCAGGTTCATAGGTTTTGATATAATCCAATGAGATATCACAAAATGTACATTTACCCCAATAGCATCCGTGCGCCATGGTTAATTTATTCCATCTTCCATCGCTCCATAAACTATGCATTGGATTCACCAATTCAATCACAGAAATGTATTGATCCAATAACAAACCTTCATAGTCTGGGGTGCCTAATTGATGTTGCTTGTAATCAGGCTGGATGGACTCATTGATATAAGTCACCACACCATTCAACAAAGTGAAGCAACGTTTTAAATCATGTACTTCCTTTTTACCATCAATGTGATGAATCAATAATTCGATAGGTGTTTCGCCGTCATCCAGTGTTATAAAATCATAAAATTCAAAGACCCTAGGATCAGACAAAGAACGCAATTCTGTATTGGCAAAGCCCCCACCCATCGCCACTTTAATAGTTGGATGATGTTGCTTCAACCACTGACCACATCTTAAAGAAGTATACAAATTACCTGGAAAAGGCACCGAAATACAAACTAATTTGGGTTGAATATTTTGAATATGTTTTTCAAATATGTCTAATAAAATAGTATCTAAAAATGTGGGTGGCGTATTGAGTGCAGCATATAATTCGTCAAATGAATTAGCAGAACGACCAAGACTTTCGGCATAACGACTGAATCCAAAATAAGGATCGATTGTCTCTTTGATTAAATTACCAAGATCCTCTAAATACATCGTTGCAATATGCTTCGCCTTATCCTGCTTACCCATTGCTCCAAATGCCCAATCTAAATCGTCCATTTGATCAAAGGCATCCCCCTCAGGCAAAAATGAACGAGAACAAATTAAATGTGCAATGGTATCTAGCTTACCCTGTAAGAATAAAATAACTTGATCGATCGTATTGATATAATTATTTTCAAGCGCAAGAATCCGTTGACTGTTTGCACTAAGTTCCCATTCTTTAGATCGAATGGCTTTAAATAATTTGGTTAAGCCTTCTTTGTTAAAAAGCGCCAAAGTCACTTCTATCCCAAGATCTGCTTGTACACTTGGAATGCCCTTGGTATTTAAAAACCCTTTGATATAAGCCGTCGCAGGATAGGGCGTATTTAATTGCGTAAATGGTGGCGTGATTAAAAATACGGGAGATTGCATATGCTTACTTTACCGTCTTCATTTGTATAATGTCAACAATGAAAGCGAATGCCATTGAAAAATAAATATAGCCTTTAGGTATTGACAAATGAAAGCCTTCAGCAATCAATGATAATCCAATCATCATCAAAAAGCTTAATGCTAATATTTTAAAAGAAGGGTGTTTTTTGATGAAAAAACTAATAGGCTGTGAAGCAAAAATCATGATCACCACAGCCACTATCACAGAAGTATACATCACCCAAAGTTCCTGTGCCATGCCAATAGCTGTAATGATTGAATCGATCGAAAAAACCAAGTCTAATAAAATGATCTCTAATAAAAGTCTCTTGAAACTACTGATTTTTGGAACTACTGGTTGATCATTATTATTTGCTAGTTCCGTTTTATGGTAAATTTCGACAGTACTTTTATAAATTAAAAAAAGGCCACCTGCAATTAAGATCAATCCTTTACCAGAAAAATGAATGTCAAATAAGATAAATAATTCTTGATCTAATTTTAAAATCCAAGAGATCAAGGTTAATAAAATTAGGCGCATCACCATGGCTAAACCTAATCCCCAATACCTTAATTTATTTCTTTGACTATCCGGTAATTTATCGGATAGAATAGAAATGAAAATGACATTGTCTATTCCTAAAATAACTTCTAAAGAAATTAAGGAGATTAAAGGAATGATTGCATCTAGCATAGCTGTTAATTAGTCTTACAAATATATGTTGGTTAAACAGGATATAAAAATTATACCCTATAAAATGGTTCAACTATACCAAAGTAGGCATAAGATTCGCCAATTCTAGCGCTTAAACTAGTATTTGTGGATTTTACTATTTTGCTTAAATTTATATCAACTATTAGTTTAACAATTAATTGAAATAAAATGCAATTTTTAACTTTATTTTCTTGGTTCACCTTCTTTATAGGGCTCTTATCTGCACCTAAGTTGAATACAATTCAGAATGCGGATACGACTCCAAAGTTTAGATTAATCCCTGCGCCAAAAATTACATTCAATTCATTTGTGGATTGTAATATGGCAGAAGTTTGGATAGGCGATACGTTTAGAATCTTCCCTGGTAAATATGGCGAAGATCCATTATGGGGTTATGCGAAAGATTTAAAATATTCTGATGGAGAAAATGCAGAAGTTGTTTTTAAAAATCCTGCTAGTAAGTTCTTTAATCCTATCATGCCTAGCAATGTGCCTATTGGGCAGAAAGGATTGCATGGGGCTGTATGGTTTGAAACTGTTTACCAGGATTCAAAAGATTTGAGTGGTAAAACATTATATGGAATTTATCATAACGAAAATTATCCTAGCACTTTGCCATACGATTATATTAGTAAAGAAGGTTATAAAAATATACGTTGGCCACAAGGTTTAACTGGTCCAGAAAGTCCTGCAGCTGTTTGCAGAATTGGTGTGATGAAGTCGATAGATGGTGGTAAAAGCTGGGATAACAGAGGCATTTTTATTGAGGATTATGACCCAAGGATGATTCGAAAACCATTTAATACTTCAAATACTTTTGCGGGTGGTGTTGGCGACCCATCTGCAGTTGCGAGTGGCGATTATTTATATTTATTTTATGGAGAGTATGGTTATCCTGGCGTGTACGATGAAAAAACTTATAGGGCACAAAAAGAGTGGAGTGGTCAATGTATTAGTATTGCACGTATCGCTTTGAAAGATCTAGATCATCCGGTTGGAAAAGCAAAAAGATGGGATGGCAAGTCTTTCTCTATTGCTTATGATAGTTATGGGGTGCCAGTTCGATCATTACAAATTCCAATCAATGAAGGTGGCGGTGGCGCTTCATCACCAACAGGTGGATTTCATTGGGGACCATCGGTTAGTTGGAATACCTATTTGAATTGCTGGGTGATGATGATGGGTAAAGTGGAAGGAAAATCATGGCAAGGAGATAAAATCTATATCTCATTTAATAAGCATAAAGACTTAGGTGCTGGAAACAATAGCCAAGATTGGTCAAAGCCTGAATTGGTTTTTCAGAAACCAGGATATATTTTATGGTACCCTTCCTTGCAACCATTAAATGACCCGAATGATATCAAAGAAAAATATACTTCGGTTAAACTTGGAAAGCGTGCACGTTTTTTTGTTAAAAGAATAAAACCAGGTGACGACGAATACGCTTCAGAGCATTTTATTGAATTTGAAAAGTAATTAAATTACTTAGTATCATCATAACCAAACTTTTGATTCAAAGCAAATACTGCTTCAGCAGAAAAGTCGTTCTTATGAATTAATTCAAGTTGTCCATTGATCAATCCTTTTTTGGTAGGCAATAATTTAACATTAAGCTCGAAAATAGCATTGGCCTCTGCTTGATCCGATTTGCCAATTTGATTGATGGCGGTGACTACATCTTCCATCTGACGAATAACCGATAAAATTTGATTTGGGATCCAAGATGTAATTGGAGTGCCACCTGTAGCCATCGCATATTTCGTATTGGCCATGATATACTTTTGAACAAACTGCCAATGTCCATTTCTGAAATGGTAAATTTCTTCTAAAATGCCTAATAAATAACAGAGACCAGTGACGTCTTTATTTTCAACTAATTTACCCATCAAGCCTTTTGGATGTAAGGTCTTCATTGAATTTTCAAGGTCTTTGAAAAAGTCTTGCACACAGGTTGGGCGGTATAATCTAAGGTCTAGTAAATATTTTGTGAGTTCGTTTTCTGGATAATAAAAAATCACCCCAGAAAAAATGTCTTGCATAGGAATAATATCATCCTGTGCACCAGTTTGTCCTCTAAATGCTTTAGGTTCATCCCATACATTTTCATACACCACGCCATCGCCAAATAATTCGGTATTGCCTTTAACACCCATTATAAAGATTCTAAAGTCATTGTATCGTTGCCATCTTGAAGCCTTCCACATTTCTTTTCTGCGTTCATTCATTTGCTTCATTGTAGACCAATTCTTTTCGAGTAAATCGCCGACTGATTTTGCTCCACCATCCAAGGCCTGAATGGTCTGCATCACAGTGCCAACTAAATTGGCCGAAAACCTGTTGATATCTACATGTAACATAATAAAACCAACCTCGTCGGGTTGTCCAGAAAAACGGTTACACATAGTTATGTTTTCCCAATTTAGATCGCCCGCTTCGTCTAACTTTTGGTAATTACCTAATGAGTAAGCATAATGATAATCTAACCAAGCAAACACATTTAGTTTATCTGCTACTTTACAAAAAGGCTGCGCAATATTTGCAGGTAAAAAATTTCTAGCTTTTCCGTATTTGCCATCTTTTCTAAATTGTTGGAAAGAAGGCTCTAATAAATAGGCAGAAGCTAAAAAACTATAAGATCTAAATAAAGCTTGTAATACAAAAATATCTTCCTCCTTTTCGATCGCATCTAAATGATTTTTAATTGCTAAAGTAGGTGCAACAATCCCATCCTCCGTATTTAAATAGCCAAACTCGTTTTCATTTAACACCACTGGCATATTATCCAACACCGCTTGTAAATCGGCGTATACACTTGGTAACTTTACCATCGGCGCTTTTACTGGAAGAAACCCATGCGATGCACTCACATTAAAAAAGCCATCACTGTAATTAGATAAAATAGACATAAATGATTGTTTAAAATTTAAAGCTGTTTGTGCTCAAATTAAGGATTTTATTGGAAAAAAACTGTTCTAAA